>JAITBE010000283.1 GCA_031283755.1 Spirochaetaceae bacterium | reverse complement strand
ATGGGGATAATCCTGCTTACCGTAGCCCTGATGCCCCTCTTTGGCGTCGGGGGGTTCCAGCTCATCAAGGCCGAGACCCCGGGGCCGGAAAAGGAGAAGATCACCCCCAAGATTACCGCCACCGCCAAGCTCCTCTGGCTGGTATACGGCGGGCTTACCGCGGCGCTGACCGGCTTGTACCTTCTGGGGGGGATGAACTGGTTTGATGCCCTCTGCCATGCCTTTGTGATTATCGCCTCCGGGGGGGTCAGTACCAAAAACGCCGGCTTGAGTTTTTATAACTCCGGCTTTATTGATGGGATCACCACGGTTTTTATGCTCCTGGCGGGGATCAATTTTAACCTCTATTACCGCATTATCCGCGGGAAGATCCGGGAAGTAAGATTCAATACCGAATTCCGGTCCTATCTTATTATTTTTATGACGGCCGCGGGGATAATCACCTTCAGCCTGGTACCAATCTATGGTTCGGTGGGTTCCGCCCTCCGGTACGCCTCGTTTCAGGCCGCTTCTATCCTTTCCACCACCGGGAACGCCATTACCGACTATGAAGCCTGGCCGGCCCTGGCGCGGACGGTCCTTTTCGGCCTCATGTTTATCGGGGGTTGTTCTTCTTCCACCGCCGGAGGAGTCAAGGTCGTGCGGCTCGTGGTCCTTTTTAAGCAGGCGGGAAATGAACTGCGGCGGCTCATCTATCCCCGGGGCATTTTTAGTGTCCAGCTTAACAGGAAAGTGGGCCGGAAGGATGTGGTCTACGGGGTGGCGGGTTTTATTTTTCTCTACATGATGGTGGTCACCATCGTTACCCTGATCACCGCCGCGTCGGGCACCGATATTTTTTCTTCCTTTTGCGCGGCCTTAGCCGTAACCGGAAATGTGGGTATAGGATTCGGCGCCATAGGCCCATCCTCCAATTATGGGGCTTTTCCGGATTATATCAAATGGCTTTTTTCTTTTGTGATGATCGCGGGGCGGCTTGAATTATGGACGGTGTTTATCCTTTTCAGCCCGGAATACTGGAAGCATCTGTAGCGATTCTTGGAAAAAGCGGTCTAAAACCCGTGTTTTCCCCTAAATTTACGCCGGAATTCTACATTTGAAAATACCTTTGTTTTTTTTTCTTTTTATTGACGCCGCTGAAAACTTATGATATAATGTAAGAAACCAGTTTAGAAAAACTGTTATCATTCCTTTTGGACAAAGCCATGCAGTATTTTGATACTCACGCCCATGTAGGGCTTATATGTGATGACCCTATTGAACAACTCATTGTTATTCAGGAAGCCCGCCAGGTATCGGTTTCCCGATTGATTTCTATATGCAATAGTCTTCATGATTTCGCTAAAATATATGAAAATCTTAAATCCGCGGCCAACGTGTACCACGCGGTGGGGGTATCCCCTTCTGAGGTGCAAAGTCCCGGAAAAAATTGGATACAAACCATAGAACAAAGGGTCCAGCTTCCCCGGGTGGTGGCGGTGGGGGAGATCGGCCTGGATTATTACCGAAAATTCGGGGACAAAAAATCCCAGATAGAGTTGTTTATTACCCAGCTCGATCTGGCCACCAAACTCAATATGCCGGTGATAATCCATAACCGGGACGCGGGACACGACGTGTTGGATATACTCCGGGACCGGCTCCCCCCCAAGGGCGGGGTACTCCACTGTTATTCCGAAGACGCCGAATACGCCCGCAAAGCCTTGGATCTGAACCTGTATTTCTCCTTTGCCGGGAATTTGACCTACCGGAATGCCCGGAACCTCCATGAAACCATAGCGGTGCTTCCCCTGGAGCGTATCCTCATCGAGTCTGAAAGCCCCTTCATGGTTCCCGCGGATTACCGGGGAAAACGGAATATGCCGAAATACCTCCCCTTAACCGCCGCTTTCCTGGCGGATATGCTGGAAATAGGCGAGGAGGAGCTGGCCGCCGCCCTTTGGGAGAATTCGAACCGCTTCTTTGGGCTGCCCAACGAGTGAGCGGGGAGGAATAAACAGGGCGGTTATGGGCTTATACCACCCGGTAACCATCGGTTCCCTTACCCTGGGGGGCAACCTCTTTTTAGCGCCCGTGGCGGGGTACACGGATCGGGTTTTCCGCTCCGTCTGCATTGAGCAGGGAGCGGATTTTACCTATACCGAACTGGTATCCTCCGAGGCCCTGACGCGGAACACGGCAAAAACCGCATGTGCGGCCCTCCTGGGCAGGGGAGCAAACGAAGAACATTACGCCGTCCAGCTTTTTGGCTCCAATCCTGAGGTAATGTACCGGGCGGCGCTCCTCCTGGCCCCCTATCATCCTGATGTGGTGGATATCAACGCCGGGTGTCCGGTCCCCAAGGTGGTAAAAACCGGGGCCGGCTCCGCCCTGATGTCTACCCCCGATACCCTGGGCCGCATTGTGCAGGCCGTGGTCCGCGCCTCCCGGGAGGCCCTGGGGGACGTTCCGGTTACGGTAAAGCTCCGTTCCGGCTGGGCGGCCGGGGAATTGACCTACCAAACCTGCGCCCGGATCGCCGCGGACGCGGGGGCCGCCCTGATATGCCTTCATCCCCGGACCAGGGCCCAGGGCTATGCGGGGAAAAGCGACTGGTCCCTTATCGCCGACCTGGTTTCCCGGATGGACCTGCCCGTGGCAGGTTCGGGGGATCTTTTTATGCCGGAGGACGCGGAACGGATGCTCCGGGAGACGGGCTGCGCCGCGGTGATGTTCGCCCGGGGGGCCATGGGAAATCCCTTCATCTTTTCCGCCGCCAAATCCCTGCTGCGGAGCGGTTCCTGGCAGCCCCCGGAATCAGGGGAGCGGCTCAAAACCGCCGTTAACCAACTGATCCTCCTCGCACGGGAAAAAGGGGAAGGGACGGCCTGTAGGGAAATGCGGAAACAGTTCTGCGCCTATACCAAGGGCTGTGCGGGCGGCGCCGCGGTAAGAAACCGGCTGGTTCACGCCGAAACCATCGGGGAATACCGGGAAATCCTTAAAACCCTGGGCTTTGATCTTTAAAATGAACCCGTTTTGCCGCTTTCAGGCAAAAGCCCGCTGGGAGGGGGGAATTGCCCGGCGGGGGCTAGACGATCGTGGCCTTGTCTACGCACGCTTTGGCGTGGCGTTCTTTGTGTCACGTCGTGCGCCCCCGCCGGGCAATTCCCCCCTCCCAGCGGCATTGGCTGACAAGCGCAAAATGGCTCCGCTTTGGCGCGTGGGAAGAGGCCGGGTGGCGGGTGGCGCTGCTCCACGGGGACCGGAGGTGGTGGTGTTGCGGGAGGGGGGAATTGCCCGGCGGGGGCTAGACGATCGTGGCCTTGTCTACGCACGCTTTGGCGTGGCGTTCTTTGTGTCA
>JAITBE010000274.1 GCA_031283755.1 Spirochaetaceae bacterium | reverse complement strand
AACTTGAAGTCGTGGACCTTGGGGGTCGAGAGCCGTTCGTCCCGGATGGTGATCTTAAGGCCCTTGTTGAGGAAGGCCAGCTCCCGCAGGCGGTTGGAGAGGGCGTCAAAGTTATAGGTAGTGGTCTCGAAAATCGAGGAGTCCGCCTTAAACCGGATCACCGTGCCCCGGCGATTGGTATCGCCCGTTTCCCGGGTCGGGCTTTCGGGGATGCCGATGTGGTACCTTTGGGTATAGACCTTGCCGTCCATGTGGACCAGGGCTTCGCACCATTCGGAAAGGGCGTTAACCACCGATACCCCTACCCCGTGAAGCCCTCCGGAGACTTTGTAGGACTTTTTATCGAATTTGCCCCCCGCGTGGAGCCGGGTCATCACCAGTTCCAGGGCGCTGACTCCTTCGGTAGGGTGGATATCCACGGGAATTCCCCGGCCGTTATCCTCCACCCGGACCACATCGTTCCCTTCCAAAACGACCAAGATATTGTCACAATGACCCTGCATGGCCTCGTCCACGGAGTTATCCACCACCTCAAACACCAAATGATGAAGACCATCAATGCCGGTGGTTCCTATATACATGCCGGGACGTTTTCGTACCGCTTCCAGGCCTTTAAGTACCTGAATGTTTTGGGCAGAATATTCTGAATTCATCCTAATTTTTTCCCTGAAGTAAATAAACCGATTTTAAATTTATAGTCCTGCGGACCATCGGATTTTAAAAAACTACAACAAAACGTAAAAACATAAATTTAACAGGCATTTTTAGTATATTAATATTGCACAAAAAAGTAAAGACAAGTAAAATTATTGGTAGCAGTATCAGTTTTCGTGCAATCGGTCTTTGTGTATATGTTGTGGATAATTTGGAAGCTGTTTCCGCGGTGGACTTATGTTGATTCATGTTCCTGTTCCCAAGAGTTAAATGGCGTTTTATAAACGATATTTACTTGTATTATATGAAAATATGAATGTATTACTATTCAGGCATTAAGGAGAAATAGAAAAAAATTGACCGACGCTGCTTTTTGTCTAGTTATGAGCATTTCTAGTGTTGTGGATAATATGTTAATATCTTTTCGGTTGTTTTAAGGGTTAATTCATGGCTGAATGGGATTATGAACAAATATGGAAAGAAACCATAGATTACGTCCGGGAAGAGCTGGGAGAGCAGGAATTTTCCCTGGGGTTTAATATAAACTATATCCGGTCCACGGAACATGAAATCGTCATTTCCGTCCCTACTTCACTCCAGCGGGACATGCTTAAAAAGCGTTATCTGGGTACCATGGAAAATAAATTAAAAACCTTATCCGATAAAAAATTATCTATTGTTTTTGAAATCGATTCCGGTCAAAACAATAAAGAAGCTGTTCCGTCTTCCGTACCGGAAAATACGAAAACAACCCAGGCCCCCGGCCGCCCGGCTAAAAAAAAGGAAAACTATCTATATCTCCGGGAAAACTATACGTTTGATAAGTATGTTATCGGGGAGAACAATAATTTTGCCGCCAACGCCGCCATAGCGGTAAGCCGGAACCCCGGTAATGCCTACAATCCCCTCCTCATATACGGCGGCGTGGGACTGGGAAAAACACACCTCATGCAGGCCATAGGTAATTATCTGTCTACCAATTCGGACAGCAAGATCATCTATATCACCGCGGAGAGTTTTACCAATGAATTCATCCAGGCCCTTCAGGAAAACAAGATGCCGGCCTTTAAAAACAAATACCGGTATACCGACATTCTTTTAATCGACGATGTTCACTTTTTACAGAATAAATTAGGGACCCAGGAGGAGCTTTTTCACACCTTTAATTCCCTGTACAACGCTAAAAAACAAATGGTTCTTACCTGTGATCGTCCGATTTCGGAGCTAAAAAACCTCAACGATCGCCTTCGTACCCGGTTCGAGATGGGCCTTAACGTGGATCTTCAACCTCCAAACTATGAAACCCGGTGCGCTATTTTAAAAAAGAAAATAGAAGCAAACAATATCTCCATTCCTGATGAGGTGATTGCCCTGGTAAGCAAAAATGTATCCTCCAATATCCGGGATCTGGAGGCGGCTCTGATAAAGCTCATCGCCTACAGTGAGCTGGTCGGTAAACCGATAACCCTGGAAATAGCCCAGCAGCAGCTTAAAGACGTATTTGCCTCTTTCCGGCAATCAAATATGTCTATTGATACCATTTTGAGGATAGTGGCGGAACAACATAACCTGACTATCAATGATCTGAAAGGACGAAAAAGAACGCAAAATATTGTCATTCCCCGTCAGGTTTCCATGTATATCGCCAGACAAATTACCGAATATTCCACCACCGAAATAGGTCAATCCATAGGAGGACGGGATCATACCACGGTTATGCATTCCTGTAATATGATAGAAGAACGGATCCGATCCGATCCGCACATGGATCCTAAAATACAAAATCTTATCAGGCAAATAAAAGAATATAGCGCTAAATCTTAAAACCTGTTAATATCTGTAGGATAAATGGTGAATGTTTTTAATAATTGTGGATTATAATGAATTATATTATACTTTTCCATAAATTTGTGAAAAGTGTAATTATAGATAATATATGGAAATAATGGACTTTTCCACATATTACCGGACCTTATTACTATATATTACTATATATATTTATAAAGAAGAGGTTCAAATGTCAGATTCAGGAGATGATAAAATATGAAATTTAACTGTGAACGGAGCATATTGCTTAAAGAAATATCCATAGCCCAGGAAATAATATCTTCAAAAAACGCTATGTCTATATTGTCCAATATATACCTTGAAGCGAATAATGATACCCTTTATATAAAGGCTACCGATATTAAGGTGAATTTTGAGACTAAAGTGCCGGTAATTGTCCTGGAACCGGGATCGATCACTGTTTTTGGAGAAAAATTTCTGGGTATACTGAACGCTATTCCCGATGGGGAACTGGAATTTGAACAAAATGATATGAAAATAGTCATTAGGCCGGTGTTTAAGAAGATTAGATTCCAGCTTAAAAGTATTGATTCGGAGAAATTTCCCGAATTTCCGGTTGCCAAGGAAGATGAATTCTTTGAAATGCCGGTTAAGGAATTCAAGGATATGATAATACAGACCGTATTTGCCATATCCGACGATGAAACCCGCTATTTTATGAACGGAGTGTTTTTTGAAAAGCAGGGAGATAAGATCGTCATGGTGGCCACCGACGGCCGCCGTCTTGCCTATATAAAAAAGGACGCGGAAAACAGCATAAAAGATTTTACCGGGGTTATTATTCCTCCTAAAATTCTTACTATCATTACCAAAAGAGCCGGGGATGAAGGACTTATTTCAATTTCCGTGACCGATAAACTTATTTTTATCCGGTTTGGATCCTATCTTCTCTCTTCGGTCCTTATTGAGGGCCAGTTTCCCAATTACAGTAAGGTTATCCCGGAAAAACAGATATATTCTTTCCTGGTAAACCGCCTTGAAATGCTGGATGCCCTAAAAAGGGTTTCCCTTTTGGTGGAACAAAAGTCCCGGCGGGTTTATCTGGGGCTTGAACCGGGGGTTATATCGGTTTCTTCCGAAGAAAGTGAGTTAGGGGTTGCCAGAGAAGAAATATCCTGTAAATATGAGGGAGAAAAGATTTCCATAGCCCTTAATTACCGTTATATTGAAGAACCCTTTAAAGTAATAAATGAAGATGAAATAAGCGTCCATTTTACCGAACCAACCCGGGTTATAACCATCAAGCCGGTACCGGAAAAAGACTTTTTTCATATTGTCATGCCCATGCAGCTTGATTAACCGGGCTTTCCTGTCGCGTTATGTCCATCGGCGCCCTGCGGGTAACCGCTTTTCGGAATCTGGCGGATGCTGAAATAAATACCGGTGGAAAGGATGTTTTTCTTGTTGGTGAAAATGGGCAGGGTAAGACCAATTTTCTTGAGGCCCTTTATTTTTGTTCCTACGCTTCGTCTTTTAAGGGGGTTCGGGATAGGGAATTGGTCAGGAATGGGGAAAAGGATTGTTCCGCTTCGATAAAAATAACGAATTCCGTCTATGAAAAAGTCCTGATAAAGATAGAAAACAACAAAAAAACCATACAAATTGACGGGAAAAATATAATTGACCGGAAGGAACTTCTGGAAGTAGCCCCCTGTATTGTTTTTTGTCATGAAGATATGGAATTTGTGGCGGGCAGTCCCGAACGGCGGCGTTGGTTTTTTGATCAAAGCCAGAGTCTGTATGATCCCCTTTATTTAGAGGATCTGAGGAAATACCGCAGAGTCCTAAAAACCCGGAACACCCTCCTGAAGGAAAATTACGGCAACAGGGATATAAAGCCGGTATTGGACGCCCTGGATCCCCAGCTTGCCTTATACGGTTTACAACTGATGGAAAAGCGGGCGGAATCGGCGGAGCAATTTTCCTTAACCTTCGGCCCCCTGTATGAGGAAGTCTCCGGCATAGACGCCATTAAGGTCCGGTATGTTCCTTCGTGGAAGGAACATACCCAGGAGGGGATTACGGCGTTTTTGGAGCAGCGGCGGGAGGCCGATGGTATCGCCGGGGTCTGCCTTTCAGGGCCCCACCGGGACCGGTATGTCTTTACCCGGGAAGGGGCGGAATTTTCCACTAAGGCTTCCACCGGACAGCGCCGTCTTTTGGCCCTGCTGCTCCGGATCGCCCAGGCCCGGCGTTTTTCCGAGATGACCGGGAAAAACCCGGTTCTTCTGTTAGATGACGTACTTTTGGAACTGGATCCGGAAAAACGCCGGAAATTCCTCTTGGTCATGCCAGAATACGAGCAGGCTTTTTATACCTTTTTACCCGAAGAACCCTATGACCGGTATCGTAAATCCCATACTTTGGTATATACTATGTCCGGCGGGGTATTAACCACATGAAAAAAGCAGGGGATATTCTTCCGTTAATTCTGAACGAAAAGATCCTGAAAAAATCCCAGGGTTATTCGGAGCTTTTTTTATCTTGGGAGCTTTTAACGGAGGAGAGTAACATCGCCGCCGCCGCCGATCATTCCCGGATAAAAGAGCTGGAAGGGGCCGTCCTGTTGGTAGAGGCGGATCACCCCGGCTGGATCCAGATCCTCCAAACAAAACAAAAGGATCTCCTCGAAAAAATTCGCCGCCGGTTTCCCCAATTTTCCATTACAGGGATATCCTTCCGGTTAAGCCGCTAGGCAGCTACTTTTTGACGCTTACCAGCGAAGACCCGTGGGGGAGGGGCAATTCCCCCGGTCACTAACCTGTTGAGTCTGCCTGCGGAGCCCGGAACCTACGGTTCCTCGGTCTCCTCCGGCAGGGAATTCCTGAATCGTTCACGGGGGAATTGCCCCTCCCCCACGGGCTTTAGCGGGTAAGAAGCAAAAATAGCTGCGCTGCTTACGATGGGGAAGAAGCCGGGAGACGACGGCGTTACGGTAGAGTCGAAGAATAACACTGAGCTTCGGCCTCTTTCCCCGTTGAAGCAATCTGGTATTTCGATGCTTACCAGCTAAAGCCTACAGGGGAGGGGCAATTCCCCCGTTCACTAACCTGTAGAGTCTGCCTGCGGCGCCCGGAACCTACGGTTCCTAGGTCTCCTCCGGCAGGGAATTCCAGAATCGTTCACGGGGGAATTGCCGCTCCCCCACGGGCTTTAGCGGGTAAGAAGCAAAAATAGCTGCGCTGCTTACGATGGGGAAGAAGCCGGGAGACGACGGCGTTACGGTGGAGTCGAAGAATAACACTGAGCCTCGGCCTCTTTCCCCGTTCACTGACCTGTAGAATTCGCCTGCGGAGCCCCGGAACCTACGGTTCCTTAAGGTCTCCTCCGGGCGGCCTCAAGCCTTTTCCGGTAACCGTAACTTTTTTGGGCCTCACCATGTTACTTTTTCGGGTCAACACGCTTACCGGTTCGCGTGCAATATCGGGTTGCAGGGCGGTTGTACGGAGCCTTGGTTCCATGAAACCTCCATAACGCCGTAAACAGCTCCGCAGGGTAACGCCACTCAATCCCCGGCCGCATTCCCCGTCGAAGCAGCCCGGCATTTTACGCTTTTCGGCTAAAGTCTGTGGGGGAGCGGGAATTCTGCCGTGAACGATTCTGGAATTCTCCGCTGGAACAGACCATTAGGGGCTGTGGAGGCGGACTCTACAGGTTA
>JAITBE010000213.1 GCA_031283755.1 Spirochaetaceae bacterium | reverse complement strand
CGGACACGGCTGTGTTTTTTGCTGAGAAGCCCCAAAAGCGCCCGGGAACTGACGCTTTTGCCGCAGCCGCTTTCCCCCACCAGGCCGTGGATCTCCCCCCGGCGGATCGAGAGGTTCACCCCGCCCACGGCATAGACAATCCCCTCCGGGGTAAGAAAATCGCAGGAGAGGTCTTTAACGGTAAGTACCTCCCCGCTCATGATTTTCCCCCCTTCCCGCGGCTTTCGATTTTTTCAAAGGAGGGGAGGTTCCGGCCCGCGGGGTCCAGGTATTGGGTGACGCAATCGCAGAAGATGTTGAGGCTCACCACGGTCAGCACGATGGCCGCCCCCGGGGCCAGGGCCAGAAGGGGACTCTGGAGCAGGAAATTCCGGCCCTCCTCCAGCATGGCCCCCCAGTCCGCGGCGGGGGGACGCACCCCAAGGCCGATAAAACTTAAGGCCGCCAAATCCAGGATCGCGTAGGCCAGGTCCAAGGCGAGCTGTACCAGCACCGTATCCAGGCAGTTGGGGAAGATATGGCGGAAGATGATGTAATTCCGGGAAAACCCAATGGATTCCGCGGCCTCCACATAGGTCTTGTTTTTTTCGATCATGGTCAGGGATCGGACCAGCCGGGTCAACATGGGGACATAGATGATCCCCAGGGCGATAATCGCGTTGGCAACCCCCCGGCCCAGGGCCGCGACCAGCAGAAAGGCCAGGAGCAGCGAAGGGAAGGAGAGGAGCACGTCGCAGAAACGGCCAATCACGGAGTCGAATTTTCCGCCGTAATAGCCGGAAAAAAGCCCCAGGGGAAGGCCGATGGCCGCGGAAAGCAGCACCACCGCCACCGCGTTGAGGAGGGTTACCCGGCCCCCGTAGAGCAGGCGGGACAGGAGGTCCCGGCCCATCTTGTCCGCCCCCAAAAGGTGGCTCCCCGAGGGCGGGGCCAGGGAGGCGGACAGGTTCTGCTCGGTTTCGCCGTAGGGCGCTATCAGCGGCGCCAAAAGGCAGCCGAGGATGATGAGGAGCAAAATCCCCCCGGATATCAACATCGGCGGGGTGAACAGGGCGCCTTCGGTTTTTTTGAGTTTGAAAAAAGGAGGATGGTTAAACCGGGGTTTCTCCATTTTACCGGCCCTTCCCCGGGCCGGCGGCCCCTGCCGTACCGGTTTTTCCCAGCGCGGCGGCCCGGATCCGCGGATCAATCAGGACATACACCATATCGACCAGCAGGTTCAATACCAAAAACAGGGCCACGAGGAACAACATGATACTCTGGACCAGGGGATAATCCGATCCCTGGATCCCTTCGATGAGGAGGGCGCCGATACCCCCCAGGGCAAATACGTTTTCCACCAGGACCGCCCCCACCACCATGGCGCCGATCTGTACGCCCGCCACGGTAATCACCGGGATGAGGGTGTTTTTAAGGCAATGGGAAACCACAATCCGGGCAAAGGGCGTTCCCTTGGCGGTCAGGGCCAAGGCGTAATTCGACTTGAGCTCTCCGATCATCCGGTCCCGGGTTATCCGGCCCATAAGGGCCACCATATTGAGACTTAGCGCAAAGGCGGGCAGGGCCAGGTAGTAGAGGTTTTCCCCAAAACTATGCCCCGCCCCGTAGGCCGGAAACCACCGCAGCCGCAGGGAAAAGATCAACATCAATACAATGGCGTTGAGAAATACCGGAGAGGATACGCAGAAGATCATAAACGCCGACAGGACCCGGTCCGGAAGGCGGTCCTTTTTGACCGCGCCGATCACCCCCCCGGGAATAGCCAGCGCCAGGGCGAAGACGGCGCTCATCAGGACCAGCTGTATCGTGGTGGGGAGCCGGGCGGCCAGGAGGAAGGCCACGGGCTGGCGGTGTTTAAAACTATCCCCCAGATCTCCCCGGAACACTCCGGAGATCCAGATAAAGTATTGCCGGGGCAGGCTTTGGTCCAGGTAGTATTGGGCCCTCAACGAAGCCAGGGTTTCATCACTGATCCGCTTTCCATTGGTGATGGAAGCTATAGGATCCGAAGGGGTCAGGCGGATAAGAAAAAAAATCACCGCCGAAACCATCAACAAAATCAGGACGAGACTGAGGAGCCGTTTTAGCATATAACGAACAAAAAAAAACACAATTTTTAATATAATAAAAATTGAATAATTATACAAGATTTATACAAGACTCTTGGATAAAAATCCGAAATTTTGATCATTACGCCTGTTTCATCTCTTGAGGTTTTGAAACAACTATTAAAAGGTTAATTACCGGCTCAGTTGATCCCCTCATCCTATTGGTGTATACCTATTGGTGAATATACCGGAGTGAATTTAATGCCCAAGGGCCCGCTCATGGGGTTTGGGGGTAGAAGAGTTATTGAGGGTCCTCGAAAAGTACCGAAATTCGAGGTTTTCCCAAAACTTCAGGTTTGGGGGAGGTAACCCTAAATTTATATGAAAAAGCGGCTTTAGACCGCCTTTTCGGAACCCGGTCTTCCAACCAAGAATGGGGTGGTGAAATGCCTGGCAGTCCTACAAGTGATAATCCGGAAACGGTGAGGAAACATCTGTTTATTATTAATCCCATTTCCTTCCTGAACAGGACAGATATGGCGGTCTTTATCGCCCAGGTAAAAAAGCAATTTGAAACGATCCTTAAGGAGGAATATGAGATACAGACCTCCCATTTTCCCCGGCACGCCATACAGATAGTACGGCGATATATCACCCGGACGGAACCGGGGATCATCGTCCGGGTCTATGCGGTGGGAGGCGACGGGATCCTCTTCGACTGCCTTAACGGGATAGTGGGGCTGCCCAACATGGAACTGGCGCCGGTCCCCTATGGGCGTACCAACGACTTTATCCGTTCCTTTGGGGAGGGCCTGGAGGATATTTTTAGTAACATCTCCCTCCTCGCTACGGCGCCGGTTATCCCCACAGACATCCTCCACTGCGGCAGCAATTACGCCCTCAACCTCTGTACCGTGGGACTGGAATCGGCCGCTATTTCCCACTCCGTGGGTATACAGCAAAAAATGAAGGCTAAATCCTGGTTTCTCAGAAACAGCCGCTGGGCTTACAATGCCGTTTATTATCTCGGCGGCTTTATCGTGATGTTCGATCAAAAAATGCTGAAACAGGAATACGCCATCAGCATTGACGGGGAGGATGTGAGCGGGGCCTACGCCAGCGTCAATATCGCCAACGGCCCCTGTTACGGAGGGAATAAAAACGCCGTCGTTACCGCCGTCCCCGACGACGGGTTTATGGATGTGCTTTTGTTTAAAGGAACCGGAACCTTGCGGGGCCTGACCCGGATTTTCCCCTATTCCAAGGGTCATTACGACTACTTCCCCAATGATTTTACCCTACGGCGGGCAAAAATCATTTCCATCCGTTCCAAAGACCCCCTGATAATAAACCTGGACGGCGAAACGTTTCTTGACACCCACATTACGGTAAAGTTGATCAAAGGGGCGGTAAAAATAGCCGCGCCGAATAATCTGCCCTACAAAAAGAGAAAAGCTTATGAATGAGCCGATTTCACTCACGTTTTTTGGAGAATAGGGGATTCGGCTGCCGGTCGTCACAGTACCTATTTATACACTACAATCTGTTCCACTTTGGGTGGTTCCTGATATACGGCGAATTCGTTTACATAACAAGAAAAATCAACAAAACGGACACTTTGTTCAGATAATGGCTGGTGCGGTTTGACAGACGAACCCCAATTTAGATAATTTGGGAAAGCGGCAGAGCTTTCTAAAAATTTTTGTTCGTTCATATATGTCTCCATCCTTCAAAAATTGGATATGGCAACTTTTTTTGGAGAATAGGGGATTCGGCTGCCGGTCGTCAGCTTCCTGCTGACTCCCTCCAGCCCGCCTCCGCGCTTCGCGGCGCATCCTTGCGCCGCGCCCCCGGTCAAAGCTAACGCTTCGCCCAGGGTCAGCGCTCCGGTTCGAATCCCCCGTTTATCTAAGCAGGTAAAATTTTTGGAGAATAGGGGATTCGAACCCCTGGCCTATAGATTGCGAACCTATCGCTCTACCAACTGAGCTAATTCCCCAGATGTTAAAATAATAACAAATAATATATACTATGACAATATGCCGATTTCGATAGTTTTGTATAATATGTTCCGTTTTGGGTTTGCCCTGGTTTTTGTGGGCCTCCATTGCGCCCTTATGGTCGGACTTTTTCGGGAATGGCGATGGGATAGACAGACGGCCGGGGAGGATTATGCGCCTCCCCACCGGCCGGGGGAAAATGCCGGTCCGGCGGAAAACCCTAAGGTCTCGGTGATTATCCCCCTGCGGAATGAGGCTCGGCGTATGGCGGGACTCCTCGAGAGCCTGGCCGGGCAGGATTACCCCTTGGCGGAGTTTGTTTTTATTGACGACCGATCCTTCGATGGGACCGCGGGGCTGCTTCGGGGCTTTGCGGAACAACAGCAGGGAGTTATTATCATCACCCTCAAAGAAAATCCCGGACCGAACCATAAACAATACGCCCTGAACCGGGGTATTGAAGCGGCTGCCGGATCCCTGCTTCTCTTTACCGACGCGGACTGTGAAGTTCCCCCCGGTTGGATCAGGGCCATGATCCGGAGGATGCGGGATTCCCGGATCGGAGTCACCATCGGGCCGGTTTTCAAAAAATATGGGGGGAAAGGGTTTTTTCATCTTTACCAGTGTTTCGATCATGCGGTGCGGTATATGTATCTGGTCGGTTCCACCGGGCTTGGCGCCGCCGGCGGCGGCTTTGGGAATAACCTCATCTTGAACCGGGATGCCCTGTACGCCATAGGCGGCTATGGGGCCATTCCCCCGTCCCCTACGGAGGATGCGGCCCTCATCTCCCGGATCCGCTCCCATTCGAACTACGCCGTCCATTCCGCCTGCGGGCGCGATGTACCGGTGATGACCCAGGGAGAATCCTCATGGAAAGACCTGGTCAACCAGACCCTCCGGTGGAATATCGGGGGACTTTTTAGCCCCGACAAATCAACCCGGCTCAACTTCGGTTTTTTGATGGTCACCATTTCTATGGGGATGTTGGCCATACCCCTGATCCCCTTTATCCCCTCCCTGTGGCCCCTGCCTGGGGCAGTGTTTTTTGCCATGACCCTGAACACGATTGCCACCCTGGCCCTTTTCGGGCCTTCGTTGCCAAAAAAAGGCGCCGCCTATGGGTTACAACTTATTTTTACCCCCATGTACTTCACCTTTCTTACGATATTGAGTTTTTTCGGTGTCAAAATAAATTGGAAGGGCAGCCAGGTTTCCTCCTGACAGACAAAAGAGCATGAAGAACCCCGGGGCAAACGCTAAACGTGACCCGCAAAAATTTCAAGTTGTAAAGACCTCCTATGACGGGTCTATTCGGGAATTTGGTTTAATCTGCCCGGCTCAACTAACCCTTCCCAAAGAGTGGAATTATGAGAAAATTGAATATCCCTATCCAGCCGGGTAAAGCAAAATGATTCATCAATCTCATAATACTTTCCATGAGACTATTACGGATACTGAAACAGGGGGTGTGGTACGAAATCCGTACCCGCGTCAACAACCGGGAACCGCTGTTCCGCCGGGAGACGGCCCTGGCGATTTTTGCCAGGGTCTTCCGGGAGACCAA
>JAITBE010000177.1 GCA_031283755.1 Spirochaetaceae bacterium | reverse complement strand
CAGGGCAAAAGCATTTACTTTTTGATCGTTAAAATTCCCTTGAATTCACCAGAATTTCCAAGAAAAACTAACCACGAAGGACACAAAGGACACAAAGGATGCATGAAGCAACACGTTATTCCTTCCTTCTGCGCCTTTGTGCGCCTTGGTGGTTAAAAATTCTTCAATGTTTTGGCAAATTTCAGCCTTTGAAAAGTAAATGCTTTTGCCCTGGCTCCCATACTTGCATGGAGACCCGGAGCAACCTATACTTTAATAATGGGGAGAATTTGGGTTTCCGCAAAGGAAAAAATCCGCTCGCCGGTCGTGGCAGGTATGTTCTATCCCGACGAAAAGGAGGCGGTTGAAAGCCGGCTTCAATCCTTTGGATTAAAAAAAGGAACCGGCACTAACGCCCTGGCTATTGTAGTCCCCCACGGCGCCTGGGATTTATCAGGGGCGGTTGCGGCGACGGCCTTTTCCGCGGACACGGATGAGGAAACGGAAAACTACAAAACCGGGGATATCAGCCGGGTAGTAATCCTGGGGCCCATTCATACGGCCGGTGAAGCGGGGATTTTCTTTTCCGATTCCAATTTTTTTCAAACCCCCCTGGGAAGGCTTCCGGTGGATTTGAAACTGAGTGAGGAACTGGCCTCCTGCAGCACCTATTTTGAAATAAATGACATCCCCCACCTGAAGGAACATTCGGTGGAGGTGCTGCTGCCCTTTGTCAAGTTTTGTTTTCCCCGGGTCTCCATTGTCCCGATACTGATCAGCGGCAGCAAGCCGTCTCAGCTCTTCGCCCTGGCCCGGGCTTTATGGATCGTCCTGGGACCTATCATGGACAATACCCTCCTTATCGTGTCCACGGGGTTTTCAAAAAGTCAGGACGAAAAAACCGCCCTCCTCCAGGCGGAAGAATTTATACGGCTGCTGCGGGAAAAAGACCATGAAGCGCTTGTCTCAAGGATTTATGACCGGAGGATCAGCGCCTGCGGGGGGGCGCTGATGGCGGCGGTCCTCCAAAGCGGCCTTTTGGATGATACCCGGGTTTCGGTGCTGCCGGCGCGTCCGGTAGCAGCCCGGGGGGACGAGGGGCAGATTGTTTATTACAGCGCGGTCTCTTTTTTAGGCGGCCATTAAGCGCCGGATCGGTCCGAAAGAGAGAGGTTCCTTTGATACGAAGTTTATACTATCATCTGATTTGAGACATTCGGGGCCGGCGAGACCCCGGGCAGTCCCCGGAGCGTTAAACCAGACGCCCGAAAGACCTGGTCGTATACGAGGGGAGCGGTATGATGACGGTTAAATTCGCCCGATATGTGTATATATTCCTGGGTTTATTCTTTCTCTCCCCCCTCGTTCTGATTTCCGCCCAGGAAATCACCGGAGAACTGGTCCTTACCGCGTACCTCCATGCCTACCCGGAGAGGGTAAGCGCCGTAACCTGGTCGGGGGAAGATTGGGTCATCACGGTGGAAGGCGAAACCTTTTATTGGGCCCAGGGGCGGCTGCTCCCCTCCTCGCTTCGGGATAAATGGGAATCCTACGGCCCCCGCGGGTATTACCGGTATCCGCCAAAAGCCTCCGATCCCAGCGATTTTTCCCCGGAGCAGGTGGAACGGATCCGCTTGCAGGGCAGCACCGAGGTCCGGTTTAACCGGGTGGATCACAACAGCGCCTTTGACGCCGCCCTTTACGGGGGCATAACCAGAGTGGCAATAGAACGAAACCTGAAAAGGATCAGCTTCCTAGGGTATACGATCACCGTCCACAGCCTGATTGTGGAACCCCTGGGCCGGGTAGAACAGCGCATCCGGGCCGCCGCCGCCGGGGACAAGGAAATCGAGGCCTTTATAGCCGCCATTTCTTATATGGGCGCTTATAACTGGCGGGAAATACAGGGAACCCAGCGGCGGAGCTACCATAGCTGGGGCCTGGCCGTGGATATCCAGCCCAAACGGCTGGGGAACAAGGTCATATACTGGCAATGGGAACGGGAACGGAATGAAAATTGGATGCTCATCCCCCTGGAAAGGCGGTGGCAGCCTCCGGACGAGGTGATCCGTATCTTTGAAAGTGAAGGTTTTACCTGGGGAGGCAAATGGGCGCTTTACGATAACATGCACTTTGAGTTCCGTCCGGAACTGCATGAGATAAACCGCCTCCTGGACCTGCAAGCCGCGGATAGGGACATCCCGAATCCTCAAACCGCCCCGGAACTGCACCATATCTTCCCCGGGGACCTCCCCCCGCCGAAAAAGCTTGGCCTGCTGCTCAGGATCATTCGGTTCTTTAACCCGGCCTTTTGAGCCTTATCGGCGAAGTCCCGCCGGGGAGCGGCAATTCCCCGGCGAGGGCTAGACGATCGTGGCTTTTGTTTACGCACGCTTTGGCGTGGCGTTTTTTTTATCACGTCGTGCGTCCCCGCCGGGCAATTGCCCCGCCCCAGCGGGTTTTAGCCTGAGGAAGCGCAAAAGGCGGTCTTGGCGGCAGGGCTTCTATTCCTTTTTTTCAAAAAAGCGGTATACTCTTTTACGATGAAGTATTTCCTGCGGATAGGTGTCATTGGTTTCAGCCTCCTTTCCCTGGGGGCCTTCCTCGGTTCCCTTTACCTGGTCCGCAATCTCTATATACAATCCTCAGGCGGAGCCGCCGTCCCTATCAATTACCATTTTTCCCTGTACCTGCCGGACAACCGGAATTCTTTTTTCCTGGGGATCATTGAGGGGGCGGAACAGGCCGCCGCGGAGGAAAACGCCGCAATCTCCATACATTCGATTGATCCGGTAAAAAACGAACTGGAAATGGCCTCTTATACCGGAGTTGACGGCGTTATTGTCTGTCCCTATCTGGAGGACGCCCTGGCCCGCCGGCAGCTGGACCGGCTGGGGCAAACCCAGATTCCCGTAGTGATCATCAACCACAATATCCCCAATGAACAGCCCTGGCCCTTTATCGGTACCAATAACTTCGACATAGGCCGCCGGATCGGCCTGTTATCGGGGAATATCAGCGCCGTACCGATCCGTCTGGCCATGGTGTACAGCGACAAGGCGCCGGGGATCTACGGCGAACGGGAACTGGTGGAGATGGGAATCACCGCCGCTTTGGGGGAGCGCCTGGCCGCGCCGATCATGGGATTCAGGACGAATCTCAACCCCCTGGATGCGGAGGAACTGCTCTATCGCCTTTTCCGCAGCAACCCGGATATCAATACCATTGTTTTTACCGATTCCAATGATACCATAGCCGCCGCCCAAACCCTCATTGACATGAACCTTGTAGGCCGTGTCCAGGTGATAGGTTTCGGTTCCGATCCGGGGATAGAGGAAAACATCAGGAAGGGGGTCGTCGCGGGCAGTATCGTTACCAATCCCGAACGGATCGGTTATGAAGCGGTACGGTCCCTCGCGGCCCTGCGGCGTACCGGGTATACCGCCGCCGCCATTGATACGGGGATAGAGATCATCCATGGGGGGACCCTCAAATGAACTTCCCCCTCCATTTTCCCCGATCCTTCCGGGTACAGATGTTATTCAGCGTGTCCGGAGTATTTATCATCCTCGTTTTTTCCACGGCCTACATCCTCTTTTCCGCTAAGAATTTGCAGAACATATCGAACAGCAGTTTTGAACAGGAACGGTTTATCAAAACCATCCAGGAAGACCTGGCGGCCTATCAGGAGCCGCTCCTTGAGTACCTTTCGACCCGGTCTTCCAATGCCTTGGCCCGGATACTGATCAGTTCCCAGGCCCTGCGGGCTAAACTCCCCACTTATCGTCCCATAACAGCGAATAAAACGGAACTTAAGGAGCGGGAACTCTACTTCCTGATATACGCCTACCTGAACCTGGCGGATACGGCAATGGAAGAGAAACGCGGCAGGAATATCGCCGCCTATACCCGGATCTACGATGAAATGGCGGGCCTTTTAGCCTATATTGATCAGGAGATTGAAGCGGTCAATACGGAGCGTTTCAGCAATCAACTGGACGCCTATGAACTTTTTATCGCCGAATCGGGGACCATCCAGTTTTGGAATCTCCTCTTCATTATCTTTGTGGCCCTCCTTTCGGTGCTGCTCCTTTTTCAATCCGTGGGGAGGATCACCGCTCCCCTGGTCCGGCTCTCAACCATGGCCGCGGACCTGTCTTCGGGTAATTTTGAAATTCCCGATATTCAAACCGGCTCGGTGACCGAGATGGATCAGGTGGTGGAAGCCTTTAACCGGATGAAAAACGATATCCGCCAATTTATCGAGGAGATCCGCTGGCAGGAAAACATCAAACAGGAATATATGCAGGAAAGGCTGCGGAACATGAAGATGGAAGGTTTGGTGCGGCACATGGAGATCTATGCCCTCCAGGCGCAAATGAATCCCCATTTTCTTTTTAATACCCTGAACACGGGGATGCAGCTTGCCATTGTCGAGGGGGCGGACCGGACCGGCGAGTTTATGGAATGCCTGGCCCTGCTTTTTCGGCATATCATCAGGAACAAGGAACTCATCGTTCCCCTGCGTCACGAAATTGAGGGGCTCAATTACTACTTCTCCATCCTCAAGGTGCGGTTTCCGAAAAGTTTGGATCTGATCCTGGACTATGACGAAGCCCTCCTGGACGCCTATTCCGTGCCGGTTTCTATCTTTCAGCCCCTGGTGGAAAACTGCATCATCCACGCCTTCAAGGAAAAGATGGGGACATCCGCGGAACGTTCCCTCATCATGGTCCGGGCGGAAAAGGTTGAAAACCGGCTCGTGCTTTCGGTTCGGGATAATGGCTATGGTATGTCCCCCGGGACCGTGAAAAAACTCCTCCATCCCCTCTCGATTGACGAATCATCCCTATCCAGGGTAACGGGCCTTGAAAATGTTATCCAGCGGCTGTATTTTTTCTATCCTGATGATCCCCTGGTGGTAAGTATCGAAACCAGGGAGGGGGAAGGTACCGCTGTTATTATCCGAATTGATACGGGAAGGAAGCCATGTATCGTGTTCTGATTGTGGACGACGAAGAGCCGGTCCTGGACAGTTATGAATTCATGCTGAAAAGCGCCGCCGGTTTTGCCCTGGCGGGGAAGGCCCGTTCAGGCTACGAAGCCCTTCGGCTGATCCACGAAACGGAACCGGACCTGGTGTTTATGGACATCAATATCCCCGGCCTGGACGGACTGGCGGTTATTGCCGACGTACACAAAAAATTCCCCCACATGATCTTTGTCCTCTCCACGGCATACGAGCGCTTCGACCTTGCCAAACGGGCCATACCCCTGGGGGTCTTCGCGTACCTGGTCAAACCGGTGTCCAAGCGGACCTTCTTCTCCACCCTGGAGGAGGTCCGGGAAGCCCTCGTCCAGCGGCCCACCCCGGAGGAGGAAGGGCGGGAAGATCCGGGGCGTCTGTTCTTTAAGAAGATCATCTGGCAGGAGATGGGCGAAGAAACGTGGGAAAGATGGCGGGAACGGCTGGCCTTCCCCTCTGACCAGGGTATCGTGTTTATCCTGGAAGCGGGGGAGGATACGGAAAAATGGTGTCAAAAAATCGCGGAACAACTATTCTACAAGTACCATTGCCGGTACGACGCGATCCTCAACCGGGGCTTGTTTCTGATTTCCGGAAATGTGGACCGGGAAACCCTCAAGGTTCAGCTGAACGCCGTCATAAAGGACCTCATCCCCGGGACGGCGGGCTGCTTCTTCGGCGTCGGGGATCCGCGCCGGGGGCCGGACCTGTACCGGTCCTGTAATACGGCGCTGCGGGAATTGGAGGATCAACGGCAGGAAATTGACATACGGCAATGGGAGCGGTTCAGGATCATCCAGCTCCGGCGGAAGATCGATACGGCCCCGCCTGAGGAGGTCAAAAAACTCTTTACCCAGCTCTGGGGGGAACTTTTCAGGAGCTATGATTTTACCCTGGCCAAAGTCAAGATGGTCCCGGTGTTCATGTTCCTGATGGACGATTGTACCGGCTGTTACCGCGACCATACCGAAGCAACGCCTCTTTTTGCCGCGGCGGAGGAGATCATGGGGATTCCCGATATGTCCCGCTGGGAAGCCTGGGCGGACGACGCCTTGGAGAAGGTCCTGTTCCGGGCCGGCCTCCACCGCTCGGCCTTTCCTGTTCCGCTGATAAAGGCCATTGAATATATCCACGCCCACTACGCCGAGGGGATTCAACTGGGGGATGTTGCGGACGCCGCCCAGGTATCGCCGGCCTATTTGAGCCGTCTCTTTTCGGAACACTGTAAAACCAGCTTCATCGACTATGTTACGGAACTACGCATAGAAAACGCGGAAAAACTACTTAAGGAATCAAAAATGAATATAAAAGAAGTGGCCTTTGCCGCGGGATATCAGGACCCCAATTACTTCAGCAAGATCTTTAGAAAAGTTACCGGCCGTTCTCCCCTGGCCTATGCGGGAGAAGTGAAACGGGGGGGCGGTGATCTATGAAAAAAGCATTTGTGGTTGTCGCTGTCCTGGTATTTCTCTCCTGTTCCGCAAAGCAGCCGCGGATGTCCGGGCAGGCCGATCCCGCGTATTCCCCGGCGGAGACAGGGACGGTCCGGGAAAAGGGAAGAATAACCATTGGCTTTTCCGTGGCTACCGATACCTTCATCATTGAACGGTGGAATAAGGACGTTAAGGTTTTTTCCGGGGCGGCCCAGGAACTGGGGGGAGACGTGATCGTCCAGCTCTCCGCGGGGGGCACCCGGGAACAGATCGCCCAGATAAACTACATGGTGAATCAAAACATCGATATCCTCGTGGTAATCGCCCATGATACGGAGATGATCGCCGGAGCGGTTAAGCAGGTCCGGGATGCGGGCATTCCCGTGATCGCCTATGACCGGCTGATCATGGGGGTTCCCCTGGACGCCTACATTTCCTTTGACAGCCTGGAGGTGGGCCGCCTTTTCGGGAGGACCCTCGTGGAAGCGGTTCCCCGGGGTAAATACCTCATCGTTAACGGTTCTCTGCATGATACCAATAGTTTTGACATTAGTACGGGACTCCACGAGATCATCGACCCCTATATCGAATCCAGGCAGATCAGGGTAGAACGGGAGATATGGCTTGAGGAGTGGAGCTTTGATGAGGCTCTGGAGAAAATCGGCGCCATCTTTAATGAGACCGTGGATTTCGACGCCATTGCCTGTGGAAACGATGCCATTGCCAGCGCCGCCATCCAACTCCTCGCCGAGCGCCGCCTGGCGGGGGAAGTGACGGTGGTCGGCCAGGACGCCGAACTTATCAGCTGCCAGCACATCATGGAGGGTTTACAGTTGATGACCGTGTACAAGCCCATTGGCAAACTGGCCGCCCGGGCGGCCCAGCTTACCATGGCCGTGGCGGAGAACCGCACCATACCCTACGATATGCTGCGGGATAACGGCAGCGGCACGCCGATTCCCTCATATATAGAAGCGCCCATCGCGGTTCTTAAGGACAATATGGAGGTGATAATCCGGGACGGATTCCATTCCCGGGAAGATATTTACCGCAATGTATTATTTTGACATCAAAATATTCCCCGTCTGCGGTCCCGGTAAAAACAATATCAAAAGATTCTTTGTTATTGTCAAATAATTACGATTCCCTCAAAAAAGCCTTCTCTCCCATAATAATCTATCATTATTTAGATTTTGGAGGTTTTTAGAATGAAAAAGATTTGTCTTGTTTTGGTTACGTTATTGATTGCCAGCTCCTTTGTTTTTGCCAGTGGTCAGCAGGGTGGGTCCGGCGGCGGCAGCGCCCTCGTCGGTATTGCCATGCCGGAAACCCATGTTCTTCGTTGGCAGAAAGACGGCGCTTCCCTCAAGGCTGCCGCGGAATCCCGGGGCTACCGCGCGGAAGTGGCCTATGGCGACGCGGATCAGACCCAGCAGAACCGCCAGATCCAGGGCTTTTTAACCCAGGGCGCAAAATTGCTGGTGGTCGGCAACGTCAATGACGGCGTGAATTCGGTTATCGCCGATGCGGCCCGGGACAAGGTCGCGGTTATCGCCTATGACCGGCTTATCATGGGGTCCGCCGATTATGACTATTACATCACCTTTGATAACTTCAAGGTCGGCCAGTTCCAGGGCCAGGGCATTGAGCAGGGGCTGAACCTCGCTTCCGCCACCGCCGCAAGCCCCAAGTATATCACCCTTTTTGCCGGGTCCCCCACGGACAACAACTCTAAATTCTTCTTTGACGGAGCCATGAGCGTCCTCAATCCCTATATCGACAAGGGAGTTCTGAAAGTCGTAGGGCCCTATCCCAAGACCTCGGCGGATAACGCCAATTTCCAGCGGATCGCCACGGAAAACTGGCAGGCTCCCATTGCCAAGACCCGGATGGAAAACCTGCTCAGCAACGACGCCCGGGATGTGGTTCTGGACGCGGTGCTTGCCCCCAATGATACCCTCGCCCGGGCGATCATCGAAGCATGCCTCGCGGACGCCAAATATGCCGGGGGCAAACTCCCGGTGGTTACCGGCCAGGACGCGGAATTTGACTCCGCCCTGTCCATTAAAAACGGCCAGCAGTACATGACCGTATTTAAGGATACCGCAAAACTCGCGGAAGCCGCCATTATCCTGGCGGATCAGATCCTCAAGGGTCAGACCCCCAATGTACCGGGCGCTTCCCTCGCTTCCGGCAGCCTGACCAGCATCGGCGATACGGGCAGAAAGGTGGTCAAGGCCTATCTGCTTGAACCGGTGATCATCACCAGAAATAACATCTCCGTTCCGGTAAACGCCGGTTTTTACACCGACGCCGAAGCGGCCCAGCTTAAATAGTTTTTAACCGGCCCAAAGCTCGTCAATTTGTCGGCGAGCTTCATGCGGCCCGGGCCTTTCCCAAAACCGCTTGGTTTTGGGAAAGGCTTCTCTGTTTTTACTTTTTATTTGTGGATGGGAATCGATGAGCGAATATATTTTGGAAATCGAAAACCTTACCAAGGATTTCCCCGGGGTTCGCGCCTTGGACAAGGTGAACCTCAAGGTTAAAAAAGGGGAGATCCATTCCCTTTGCGGCGAAAACGGCGCGGGCAAATCCACCCTGATGAGCGTGATCAGCGGGGTATATCCCAAGGGCTCTTACGAGGGGAAAGTTTTTTTCAAAGGCCGGGAAACCAACTATCACAGTGTCAAGGACAGTGAAAAAGAAGGGCTTGCCATTATCCATCAGGAACTGGCGCTGAGTCCCTATTTATCTATTTATGAAAATATTTTTCTGGGGCATATGAAAACCCGGTTCGGAATTATCCGCTGGGATCACTATATAAAGGAATCACAAAAATATCTGGATCGGGTGGGATTACGGGAGAATCCCGGTACCATTGTCAGCAAGCTGGGGGTCGGCAAACAGCAGCTTGTGGAGATCGCCCGGGCCCTTTCCAAACAGGTGGAACTCCTTATCCTGGACGAGCCCACCTCATCCTTAAACGACGACGAAAGCGCCAAACTCCTGGATCTGATCCTGGAGTTTAAGCGGCAGGGGATCACCTCGGTGATGATCTCCCATAAACTCAACGAGGTGCTGCAGGTCGCGGATACGGTAACGATCCTCCGGGACGGCAGATCCATTTCCACCTGGGATGTAAAACAGGATAATCTTACCGAGGACCTTATCATCAAAGACATGGTAGGCCGGGATCTGACCCACCGTTTCCCGGACCGGACTTCCGCGCCCGAGGATACGGTGCTGGAGGTAAAAAACTGGACCGTCTACCACCCCGAATATCATTCAATTAAAGTGGTGGACAATGCTTCCTTTTATTTACGGAAAGGGGAAATTCTCGCCTTCTGCGGGCCCATGGGCGCGGGCCGCACGGAACTGATGATGAGTATTTACGGCGGATCCTATGGCTCCAAAAGCGAAGGGGAAGTGTATATCAACGGGAAAAAAGCGGCGCTCCATTCCACCAAAGCCGCTATTGATGCGGGGCTGGGATATATTTCGGAGGACCGGAAAAATCTGGGGCTTATCCTGATCCAGGATGTCAAAACCAATATTTCCAGTTCCAGTTTGGGTAAAATCTCGTTTTTTGGTATTGTGAACGGGCAAAAAGAAATTGAGGAAGCGGAAAAGTACCGGGCTGAACTGCGGATCAAAACCCCGTCGATTCATCAACTTACCCGGAACCTCTCCGGCGGAAACCAGCAAAAAGTGGTGGTAAGCCGTACCCTCATGGCAAACCCGGATATTTTTATCGTGGACGAACCGACCCGGGGCATCGATGTAGGGGCCAAGTCGGAAATATACGGAATCCTCAACGACCTGGTTAAACAGGGAAAAAGCGTTATTATGATTAGTTCAGAACTGCCGGAAGCCTTGGGTATGGCGGATCGGATCTATGTAATGAACGAAGGGAAGATCAAGGGCGTGCTCTCCCATGAGGACGCGACCCAGGAAAAGATCATGTCCATGGCGCTGGTAGGATAAGGAGTAATAGGATGAGCGACAGGGCGGCGGAAAAAACAAACCTCTCAACTTTGATAAAAAACAATATCAGGAATTATTCCATGTTCATTATCCTGGTATTGATTCTGATCGTATTCGGCTTTTTGACCAACTGGATCAATTTTAGCCCGCGGAATATTTCGTATATTTTTATCCAGTACAGCTACGTGCTTATTCTGGCGGTGGGCATGGTGCAGGCCATTATTATCGGCGGCATCGATCTTTCCGTGGGATCGGTCTGCGCCTTTGTGGGGGCCATCAGCGCCATGATCTACAATTCCGGAATAGGTATGCCCCTGACCCTGCTGGCCGCCCTGTGCCTGGGTCTTGCCATCGGCGCTTTCCAGGGAGTATGGATAGCCTACGCCAAGATCCCCGCCTTTATCGTAACCCTCGCGGGGATGCTCCTCTTCCGGGGGCTGACCTACATCATCACCAAAGTAACCCCCATAGCCCTCAAAGACGACGGGTATAAACAGCTCGCTTCCGGCATGATCGATATTCCCTCATTGCAGGCCGGAAATCTCCATTTTACCGCCCTAATCGTGGGAACCGTGATTATCATTTTGTATATTATCGCCGAGATGACGGGCCGGACAAACCGGAAGCGGAATCTTTTTGAACTTTCCCCGGCTCCGGCGTTTTTCGGCAAGTTGATTATCATCAGCTTCCTGATCTTCAGCCTTAGTTATCTCTTTGGAATGTACCGCGGCCTTCCGGCGGTGGTGGTGGTTTTGGGTATCACCGTCCTGATTTTCCATTATATGATGAAAAATACCGTCCTGGGCCGCTACATCTACGCGGTAGGCGGTAACGCCCGGTCCGCGAAGCTTTCCGGGATCAATTCGGAACTGATAGTCTTTATCGTCTTCTGTATCATGGGGCTTCTAAGCGGGCTGGCCGCCGTGGTCTCCACGGGCTACATGAATTCCGCCTTGCCCCAGGCGGGGAATCTTTTTGAGATGGACGCCATCGCCGCCTGCTATATCGGCGGAGTTTCCGCTTCCGGCGGCATCGGAACCGTTACCGGGGTTATCGTAGGGGGCCTGGTGATGAGCGCCATCAACAATGGTATGTCCCTGATGAACCTGGGCCAGCACTACCAGTACGTGGTCAAGGCGATTATCCTGCTCCTCGCCGTATTCTACGATGTGTA
>JAITBE010000050.1 GCA_031283755.1 Spirochaetaceae bacterium | reverse complement strand
TATGCCCCGGACCCGCCCTACGAGGTTTTGTCAACCGCCGCCCTCCCCGGCCCGGACCTGGACCGGATCAAGAACCTTGCCCGGTTCTGGGAACTCATCGTTAACCGGGGGGCCTTTAATGACCTGATCCCGGCGCTGTTACCCAATGGGGAACCGGTATTTTGGCGTTTTCTGGCCCTGTCGGACCGGCTTCTGGACCAATTCGGCCGCAACTGGGGCATAGACCGGCGGGAACTCCGGGCCGCCCTGGAAGCGGAGCGTTAAACCGGGGTCAGCCTTGAAACCCGTCCAATGGTGAATGTTTAGCCCGGATACGAACCCGGATTAAGCGCCCGGCCCCATGGCATTAGCATAATGAAGAACCCAGGAGCAAGCTCCGGGGTATGGACCAGGCATTCCAATCAACAATCCCACCGCAAACGGACGGGGTATGTTGTTCTTGTAAGGTATTTGACTCAGGGTTCATACCCCCGATCCAAAAATCGTGCTACACCATTTTAAGTGGTGGTAAATTTCCCGGAGCAAGCTCCGAAGTATGGACCCTTCGCAACAAATCAATGGGAATATGCGGAGTCGTTTCGTGAACAAGACGGATATGCGGCTGTTCAGGGGAGAAAACTTCATTATTGGCTCTATGATACCTATACCTATCATAATGGGCAGGACGAAGTTGTTTTTAATGAAGTAGTACCGCATTGAGTTGAAAAGATGAGTTATACGATATAGGGGTGAAACATTTTCAAAAATGATAAATGAAATATCTCCCCCAATAGATTTTGAGAGAAGTGGTTATTTAGAAGAAAAAGCATATAATGTGTTGGATAAACTTTTTGAAAAATATGGCATTGAAGAAAAATGCCAGAAATTCACTAATAATCGACAAGAGTGGGCTACTGATTTTGCTAGAAATGTCGTAATTTTTTATGACACAAGGAATTACGGAAACCAACCCCATGGAAAACTGAAGGTGGAATGACGGTCAAAATCTCAGGCAGTTCATTTACACAAAAAATCTGACAGGTCCGGAAAACTTGTTATGGACAAAATTGATGTATCCTATGACATCAATGGCGCTCCCCCTTCTTAACTTGTTGACAGCGCCATGGCAACGCCCCTCGGCCTCTTCCCCCACCCCAAGCAGCCCCGCCTTTTGCCCTTTATCGGTTAAAGCCCACGGGGGAGCGGCAATTCCCCGACGGGGGCGCACGACGTGATACAAAAAACGCCACGCCAAAGCGTGCGTAGATTCCGGCCACGATCGTCTAGCCCCCACCGGGGAATTGCCGCTCCCCCGCGGGGTCTAGCCGGTAAGACGCAAAACGCGGTATGCTCCCTACATGGATATTCAAAATACGGTGAAAAATCTTCATCCTCTGGAAATCAAAATCATCCTTTTTTATAAAAAAGACGATGAACTAACCATTGAAAAAGTCGAAAGGGACCTGGGTTTTAAGCCGGGAAACGGAAACCAGGCCCTGTCCTGGCTTGCCGGCAAGGACCTGGTCAGGGAAATTCGCCGGGAGACTAAGATTTTTTTTGAATTGACCGAACTGGGCCGGCAGTGGAAGGAGCGGGGAACCCCTGAGGAACGGATCATTGAGCTGGTCCGAATCAAGGGCGGGGGATCTTCCCCCGGGCTCCGGCTTCCGGAGATTGCGGAAACCCTCGCTCTTGATAATAAGGATGTGGGAAGCGCCTTTGGGGCTCTTTCCAAACTCGGCGTGTTCGCCATGGACGGGGATAAGCGGGTATCCATAAGCCTGCCCCCGGAAGCCCTGGTCAACGGCCGGCCCGGTAAAGGCGGGGCCGCGGAACATTTGGCCCTGGTCCGTTCCCTTTTGGACAAGGCCGTCGCCAGCGGGGGCAGCCTTTCCCAGGAGGATCTCTCCGAAGAGGAACGGAAGGTTATGGCGGGGATAGCCAAGAAACGGGGGGCTGCCGCCGCCGCCTTTCGGGACCTGGACCGGGAGACCGTCGTTTTCGGCTTTACCGAAATGTGGGAGGGTGTTGTCCAAACCCTGAAAGCCGCAGGTGTTACGGGGGATGAAACCGGAACCCTCACGCCGGAAATGCTGGAAACGGGGAGCTGGAAGGGAAAAGCCTTCCGATCCTATAACGTACAGGTCCCCCCTACCCGGCTCATCGTGGGCCGGACCAACCCCTACGCGAAATTCCTGGAGGATGTAAAGGATAAACTCGCCTCCCTGGGTTTTGAGGAATTCGACGGCCCCCTGGTGGAGACCGAATTCTGGAATTCCGATGCCCTCTTTATGCCCCAATTCCATTCCGCCCGGGATATTCATGATGTGTACCACATAGCCGAGCCGAGGCAGGCCAAGACTATTGAGGAGCCTTGGCTTTCCAACGTGGCCGCGGCCCATGAAAACGGCGGGACCACCGGAAGCCGGGGCTGGAACTATGTTTTTGACCGGGAATTCACCCGGCGGCTCATTCTTCGCAGTCAGGGAACGGTACTGTCCGCCAAGCAGCTTCCCAAGGCGAAGATCCCCGGCAAATATTTCGGCATCCTTCGCTGTTTCCGCTATGACCGGGTGGACGCCACCCATCTTTCGGACTTTTACCAGACCGAAGGCATCGTGCTTGGGGAGGAAGTGAACCTTCGGACCCTCCTGGGGATGCTGGAGATGTTCGCCCGGGAAGTGGCCGGCGCCAAAGAGGTCAAGTACGTTCCCGGCTATTTCCCCTTTACCGAGCCTTCGGTGGAAGTTCACATCAAACACCCGGTTTTGGGCTGGTTCGAGTTGGGGGGTTCAGGTATTTTCCGGCCCGAGGTAACCGCTTCGCTGGGGGTGAACGTACCGGTGGCCGCCTGGGGTATCGGCATAGACCGCATGGCCTTGATGGCCCTGGGACTCAACGACCTCCGGGAACTCTTTAGTTACGATATTGAGGATGTCCGGCGGCGGCGAAGCGAATGAGCCGCAGCCCGGCATTTTGCGGCTTTCGGCTAAGTCCC
>JAITBE010000040.1 GCA_031283755.1 Spirochaetaceae bacterium | reverse complement strand
AAATGAGCACCCTGGATTTCATCAAATTTCTGACCGCCCATGTTGGCAAAAAAAAGAATCCGGTCATCATCATAAGCGTGGTAAACGGACTTTGTATGATTTCTCTTATGTATTCCCTGCAAATCGGCTTGGGGAGCGTAGGGCGGACAGGAACTTTGTCAATCAGGGGTTTTTTGCTTTTTCTCTGTTCCCTGGCGGCGTATTATGTTACCCAGTCCTTTGCCGTCAGGACCGCTTCCGGCGCCGCCTATACCGCCATTGAAGACCTGGAACTCCGTCTTATTGATAAACTTCGCCGCATAGATTACACCGCCTTTAAAACAATCTCCCCCTCGGTTCTATATGCGGCCCTGGGGGGGGACAAAAACACGGTCGTCAACGCGGCCCGTTTGGTGATTACCGCTTTTTCCGGGGCCGTTACTATCGCTATAGCGATAATGTATATGGCAACCCTGTCCGTAACCGCGGTACTCCTCATCATTATTGAATACTGCCTGGTGGTATTCGTGTATAAAATCCAGAGCGGCATCCTGGGGAAACGTTTTGAAGCTGACGCCCAGGCGGCAAGCGCCTTTACTTCTTCGCTGGAGGATATGGTAAATGGCTTTGCCGAATTGAAGATGAGCAATTTAAGATCCGAAGAACTCTATGAAAAAACCATAAAGCCCGCGAGCGGCCGTAAAACCGAATGCTTTAAGCAGACAGAGCTGCATTGGGTACGGCTCCTGGTATTGAACCAGGCCGGCCTGTTTATCCCCCTGGGCCTTATCGTTTTTATCGTACCGGCTCTTGCCGAAATAAACCTCGCCGGTATAGTAGAGATACTGACGGTAACGCTGATTATCACGGCCCCCGCCGGCCTTTTGTCGAATTTTGTCAGCGCCGCGGACGCGGCGAATAATACCTTGTTAAAGATAGGGCTCATAGAAAAACAGCTTGACGCTATCGCAAGCGGCGAAACAGAGGAGGATCTTGCAAAACCTCCTCTGACGCCCGATTTCAGCCTCCTTGAAATTAAACGGCTGAAATTTAGTTATCCCGGATCCGGCGATCAAAAAGGTTTCTCCCTTGATATAGAGAATTTTTCTCTTAAGAAGGGGGAACTCGTGATTATCAAGGGCGGTAATGGAAGCGGGAAAAGTACCTTTATGTACCTGCTGGCGGGACTCCTCCCCCCCGGTGAAGGGGATATCCTGGTTGACGGAACGCCCGCTTCTTCCCTGAGAGGCGCGGATTACCGTTCCCTTTTTTCGATACTGTTCGCGGATTTTCATCTTTTTGATGATTTTTACGGCTTTAACTTTGATAAAAAAGATTTGGATTATTGGGCTGAACGGTTAAAGATTACGGAATTTATTAAGAGTTATGAGCAGACCGGGAAACTTCCCGCTACGGCCCTTTCAAGCGGCCAGCGGAAGCGGATGGCGCTTTTGGCCGTTATTCTGGAAAACAGAAAGGTACTCCTTCTGGACGAAGTGGCAGCGGATTTTGATCCTGAATTCAGGGACCGCTATTACCGGGAAATAATTCCGGAACTTAAAGCGGCGGGGCGTACCTTGATTCTGGTGTCCCATGATGACCGCTACTATGATGGGGCCGGCCGGGTGCTTGAGTTCCGTGAGGGGACCATTTTTTCATAATGAGCCTCCGCGGAGCAAGCTCCGTGGTATCTTAGGCGCTGCATTTATTTGAACGGAAGCTCGTTCGATAGGAAGTTTATTATACCCTCCCCCGCGTAAGCGGGTTCTTGGGTTTAATACCAAATTTTTGTGAGCGTTGCGTCCTTTGAGCCGGAGCAAGCGCGAACCGAAGGTTCGACGGGGTATTAAACCAGACTTTCGAATAAAGGAATGGTCAATGAAAAAGAACTTTTTTATTGTATCTGTTTTGTTGATCGCCTCCGCTCTTTATGCCGCGGACGAGGGAAATGCCGCGGTCTTGCCGGAGATTCCCCAGGTTAGGGATCTTTTTCTGCTAAATACCGCCCTGGATGTCGGGTTTGGAAACATGGCGGGGGAAGATTATGAATTTTCAGGCAGGAACGGCAGGGCGTATATCAAACCGGGATTTGATGTGGTAAAGGCCTTTGGCCCTTTTGCCCTGGTCGGTCAGCTTTATGATGCTATTGAGCTTAGTTTTCCGAGTTCTCATAACGCCCTGGATATTAAACTGATCCCCCTGCTGCTTATTCCGCAAGCGAATCTTTTAGTGGGCGCCCAGTTTTCAGGATACTTTCCCTTCCATGAGGGGCGGCTTATCGCGGATGTCGCCCAGGCGCCGTCAGAGTCTGCCTTTTTGACCAATATTGCCGCCCTGGGGATCATTCCCGGTATTCAATATACCCAGCCGATGCCTTTTGGCGCCCTGTACGGCAGTTTTCTTTTTATCACCAACAAGCCCTTTGCCTCCAATGATTGGACCCTGCAGGGCGATTTTGAAGCGGGCATCAGGACCGGCTTGGGCTTAAGCGCCTTTGTGTCCCCGCTTTTCACCTTCCTTGCCGCCGGGGAGTCCCCGGATCCGGTGTATACCGCCCTGGAACTCCAGCTCGCCTACGCAAGGAATCCTGTTTCCGCGGGGGTGACGGTAACCCTTCCCGGATCCCAGGAAGATGCCTTCAAAAATTACGGCATGAATATAAGCGGGAGGTTCCAGTACACCTTCAAATCCAATCTGGAGGTATGGAGCAGCCTTGAACTCCGGGGCGCCGGCAACGGCGTCGGCCGTGATATCGCGGTTTTCCCGGCGCTGGGGGCGAAATACTATATCCCCCTGATGAATTATCTCTCCCCCGCTTCCGGGGAGGAATCCCCGCCTTTGTTTCCGGCGGAAGGGTCTGGCGGCAGCGAGCCCGGCGACAGCGGTTCCGCCGTAGCGGAAGCGGCATCCCCCGGAAAAACGCCGTCCCGCTGGCACATCGGCTTTTCCGCCGGGTATACCAACAATGATCTCTACACCTCCACCGGGGACCGGCCCCTGACCGAATATAAGCGGGGCCACGGCTTTGAGCTTGCCCTTCCGGTGCGGTATCAGCTTAGTCCCTGGTTCGCGCTGCAGGCGGAATTCCAGTATATCCAGAAGAACTACACCTGGCGCCGGACCGGCCAATACGACCGGATCTATAGTACGGTCGCCAACAGTTTCATAGACATTCCCCTGCTGGCGAATTTCTCCCTGGGCGGGGAAAAACTTCGGGCCTTTGCCAATGTTGGGGGCTATCTGGGCGTTTGGATAAACAGCCGGAGGAAGGGGACCCAGCTTGAAAACACCCAGGATCCCTTTAGCGGCGCGGTCTTTTATGACGATTATAATGAGCGCGTTGAATTCGATGACCGGCGGGACGCCCGCTTCGACGCCGGTTTATTGGCGGGCCTGGGACTGCAATACGCCCTCAGGCTCTGCGTCCTTTTCCTTGAAGGCCGTTACTATTACGGTCTGACGGATTTACAGCAGGATTACGGGTACAACATGATTCCCCGGATGAACAGCACCTTCGCGGTTACCATAGGGGCGTTCTTCAATTACGACCTTATCAAGAGCCTTTTTGGAAGAAAATAATTATGAAACATATTTTTAGTTTCTTTGTAGTGGCATTTATTTTATTTTCCTGCCGGCCGCCTGTGGGGGGAGACCTTGAATCAACAAGTCCTTCTTCGGGATACGATTTTCCACGGATCTTTGATGATTTTTGGAACGGCATGAACCGGAACTATGTGTATTGGGATCGGGAACCGGGCCCCGGCTGGGAGCCGGTGCTTGCCCAGCTTCCCACGGAAACCCGGGATTTTATTTTGGCGCATCCCGCTTCCTTCTGGGACCGGATATACGACTATTACAAGCCGCAATTTGATAAGCTGGGAACCTTTGCCGATACTTTTTCCCCCGGTTATTCTGACGCGAGGGACAAAGCCATAGGGTATTTTCAGGAAATGACCCTTGGCATGCTGGACGGGCATTTCAGGGTATATTTTGAGGGCATTCCTGGTCCGTTCTTTCCCGCCCAAAACAGATTTTTACTCAAAACGCTGAATAACGATCCTCCGGGGGCAAACGCGGTGTTCAGCCAGTCTGATTTAAGCCAGACTAACGTGACTATACAAAGGGACCCGACAAAAATAGATCTGACCAATCTATCCAATAATTATTTTGGCAAATACGATTTTGTGAATCAAGTCCTGAAAAAATACATGACCATTAAAAAACAAACCCTGGTGCGGCCGTCGACTCTTCCCACCATGCTTGCCGGTCCCTGGAAACTGGCGGCCGGGGAGAGAGCGCATTCTTCAGGCGGGAAAATAGTCTATCTTTTTACCAACTATTGCTATCTCATGGATGCTTTTGATCCCTCATCCGAGGTTTACAAGAAGGCTTCCGGGACTCAGGCGGTGATAAACACCTTTTTTGATTCTTTAGCGGCTCAGGATGTGAAAGGGGTTATTGTGGATGTGCGGGGAAACATGGGGGGGAATCCCGCGGATAATCCCTTCCTTTTCGGGCGTATGATTGACCGTCCCCTTACCTTTGCCTATTCCCGATCCAAATCCGGGGAGGGAAGGCTGGATTACTCGCCCTGGATGCCCGTGAGAATTATCCCTGCCCCGGCAACGGAAAAGCGGCTGAAAAACACGAATATTCCCATAGCCCTTCTTGCCGACCGGGGAACATTTTCGGGCGCCGAATTCCACACCATGATTGTAAAAAGTATGCCTAACGGCCGGGTGGTTGGGGAAACAACCAACGGCTCAGCCAGCAATACGGTAAACAGCCTGATCTACAATGGAGGCGCCTTTAGCGTTGGTGCCGTTGTGGATCAGGTGGCGGGCTCCGTTGTTCAATACCAATGCGCCGATGGTAATGTTTACGAAGGTATTGGCATTCCGCCGGATATTGATGTTCCCATGTCCTATGCGGAATGGGTAAAGTTCTTTACCGGTCAATCGGACAGGCAGTTAGAAGAGGCTATCAGGTATATCGATCCGGGGGCTATGCTGCCATAAGGAGAAGTTTCGTATGAGGAAGGATAGGTTTTTTGCCGTGTTTATTTTGGGTCTCCTTTTCTTTTCCGGCTGTTCCCGCAGGGAGATCAGAGGGGAACCGCGGAACCTTCAGGATTTGAACAACCGGGTGCTTGGTCTTTTGGTGTCTCCCGTATTGGTCGAGCCCCAGGACATACAGGCCGAGGGAGGATTTTTGCCTTCGGAAGTCAGGGCTTTTTCCAGTTCCACCGACCTGGTTATCGCCCTTAAAACAAAGCGGGTGGACGCTATGCTGACCACCGTGGAGACCAGCAGGTTTCTGATTTCCGCGGATATGAAGCTGGACATTATTTCTCTCACCCAGCCGGGTAACGGGCTGCGGATGATCCTTCGGGATACCGATACCGCGCTGCTGGAGGAATTGAATTCGGGCATCAAGGCGTTAAAGGCCGAAGGTACGCTGGACAAGCTCTATGATCGGTACATCACCAATGTTACCGCGGATCGCCTGGCGGCCGCTCCGGCGCAGCTTCCCCTGATCGAAGGGACCCAGACGATCCTGGTAGGTATTAACGGCGACTTGCCTCCCTACGACTATATTTCCGCGGATGGGAAACCCGCGGGCTTCAATGTGGCCCTCATGGGCGAGCTAAGCCGGGCGCTGGGTAAAAACGTGCAGTTTGTTACCATCCCCTCGGACGCCCGTTTTTCCGCCTTGCTTTCAAAAAACACCCGGCGCATGGATCTTTTTTTCTGGTTTTACGGCAACCTGAGTATAGATTCGCTGGTCCTGACGGAGGCCTATGCCGAGGTGGATGAATGTATATTGGTACGGAAGGAGTAAGCATTAACCCTGTGTGTTAATGTCCAAATTACTTAAGCGGCGATGCTGCCGCTTTTTATAGGAGTAAGTTTATGACCATAGTAAAAGATAAAGATCCGGCCGGCGAAAGACTTATCATATCTCTGGAGGGGCGTCTTGATACAACCACGGCGCCGGAACTACAGGAACAGCTCATTCCTGAATTTGATAAAACAAAGCATATTCAGCTTGACTTTAAACAGCTTGTTTATGTGTCCTCCGCGGGGCTGCGGGTTCTCCTTTTGGGTGCGAAAACGGCCAAAGCCAAGGGTGGAACAATGAGACTCGTCAATGTTTCACCGGAAATACAGGAAATTTTTGAGATGACCGGTTTTTCCGAGGTCCTGACCATCGAGTAGGTAACCGTGAATGACGATGCTGTTTTTATCCGCGGACTATACGGCCGGTGTATGTTCGCGTCAATGCTGGCCCTGACGGGGGCAAAACTTGGGCATATAGTCAGCGCCATTATCGTTGGCCGGTGTCTGGAATCCGCCGCCTTCTCGGTGCTGGCAATGGTACTGCCGATCCAGGCCTTGTTCTCGATGATGGGCGCCCTTTTGGGGGTCGGCGCTACGGTCCTCTGCGCCCGGGCCATCGGGAACGGGCGCTTCGACGAGTGCCGCAGGATTTTTACGGTCATATACCTGCTCAACCTGCTTGTCGCGGCGGTTTTGGCTTTTATTCTGCTCCGCTTTATTGATCCCCTGGTCCGTTTCCTGGGGGCGGGTCCGGAAATTTTCGCAGAGACAAAACGATATGTTTCTATCCTGGCGGTGGGAGGGATATTTTCCATATCTCTGTACCCGGCTTATAACCTGCTCAGGCTGGACGGGCGTAACGGAGCTTCTATCGCCGTGTTTTTTGCCCAGGCGGCGCTTACGATAAGCCTGGATCTGCTGTTTCTGGTTGTTTTCCGCCTGGGAGTGGAGGCGGTGGCCCTGGCCGCTGTCGCGGGCGCCGCGGCGCCGGGACTGGGCGGCGCCATCCTGCTATTCTCGGGGGGCAGGAATTTCCGCTTTACCCTGTCGGTCTTCAGGAAAATGTACCGGCATGATATTCCCCGGATTATGGGGAGGGTTTTTGCGGCCGGAAGCCCCAGCGCCATGGAATCCCTGTGCATCCTGGGTTATTCCATCATACTGAACAGGTTGATCGCCCGTTCCTTCGGCATGTTCGCCCTCTCTTCGTTCAAGCTTATCGATTCTTTCAACGCCTTTGCGCTGATATTTATTTACGCTGTCTCGGGTCCTGTGGTCCAGTTTGTGGGGGTCTTTGGGGCGGAGAAAGACAGTAAAAGTATCTTCCAGCTTCTGGCCCAGGTCTTTAAATGGGGTATCCTGTTTATCCTTGGCTGCGCGGCCCTCGGTGAGATCTTCGCGCCCCGGTTGGCGGGAATTTTCGGCATGACCTCGCCGGACGCGCAGGCGGCGGCGGTTCCGGCCATACGGATATTCGCGGTCAGCCTTTTTCCGGCCCTTATAAACAACATCCTGATCTCCGTGTATCAGGCTGAAAACCGGCCCCTTTTGGCAAATATACTTACGGTTTCCCGTCTTTTTTTCTGGATCGTTGTCACGGCTCCGCTGCTGTCAGGCCGGATCGGCGTAACCGGTGTCTGGCACAGCTTCTGGATCGCCGAATCCCTTTGCCTTTTAAGCGCCGCGGTTCTGAGCCTGTTTTACCGCCGCCGTAATAA
>JAITBE010000024.1 GCA_031283755.1 Spirochaetaceae bacterium | reverse complement strand
TCCCCGGCTGCCGGCCACGGTAAGCGCCCAGAGGATGGGGGGGAGCTCATGGCCGAAACGGCGCAGACCCTCGTCAAATAAGGCCCGGACCGGGTTATCGATCCGCCCCAGGATCCGTTCCAGGCCGTAGAGGGCCCCCACAAAATGGCTCTTGTCGATGGCCTCTTTTCCGCCGGTTCCCACCAGGATGTTTTTGCCATGATTGGCCATACCCGCCACTTCATGGGGCACCACCTGGCCTATGGAGAGGATCAGGGAAAAACCGCCGTCCCGGAGCAGCCGGTTCACCTGCACCGGCCAGTCAAAACACACCCCGCAGGCGTGCTTTACCCACTCCGCCTCCAGGCGGCCCAATTCCACCACATCCCGCCGCCAGTCGTGGACCCGGAACCGGTCCGGGGGCGTGCCGGGAAACATGCGGCGCAGGTCGGCGGGACCCATGGCGGCGTGGGTCCCCAGGGCGGGTAACACAAGCCCCAAACGCCCGAGCCGGGACAGTTCCCGGACGGCAATATCCGTGAGGAACCCGGCCCGGGAATGGAACCGGGTTATGTCCGGGGGCAGGATGAGTACCGGTCCCGAACCCCCCGCTTCCCCCAAGGCCCGGTTCAGGGCGCAGGAGAAAAGTTCATCCAGAGTTTCACCGGACAGTTCCGAATCCACCGCCCCCCGGGCAACAAAGGTCATTGCGGGGGGTTACTCAACATCGTCTTCTTTGCCGAAGATAGTCCCCATGGGGTTGTTCACCATAAGGATGGGTTGGTGGGTGGCGTCCAGGGTGTCCCGCCAGAGGTTGCCTTCGGGGTCCACATGGTTACGCTGGGAAACGGCCACCTTCATGGGCAGATGGACAAATTCATTGTTCACCAGCCCTATCAGTACCTTGGTTTTACCCGCCATGGCCGCGTGGGCCGCGGCGTTCCCCAGGCGTTCGCAATAAATTGAGTCACTGGGTTCCGCCGGGGCGGACCGGATCATATAACTGGGATCAATATATTTCAGGTTGATCTCCATGTCTTTGGCGTCAAAATACTCCTGAATCTTGTCCTTCATGTAGGTTCCCACATCTTCCATCTTGATGTTTCCGCCGGCGTCCTTTTTTACTTCCCGTATAAGCTGATCCTGCATGGCCCCTTCGGCTACGATGACCACCGCGTGTTTGCGGTTTCGCAGCCTGTCCTCCAGGTGGTGCAAAAAGCCGTTGGGGCCGTTAAGTTCAAAGGGAATTTCGGGGATAAGGACAAAATTCACCTCGTGGCTGGCCAGGGCGGTATGGGCGGCGATAAAGCCCGATTCCCGGCCCATGAGTTTTACCAGCCCTATCCCGTTGATCTGGGAATGGGCTTCCATGTGGGCGGCGGTAACCACCTCCACCGCCTTGGCCACCGCGGTATCAAAACCAAAAGACTTTTGAATGAAAGAAAAGTCATTATCCACGGTTTTGGGGATTCCGATCATGGCTATTTTGAGTTTCCGCCGGTCTATTTCCCCGGCGATATCCAGGGAACCCCGCTGGGTTCCGTCCCCGCCTATGGTAAAGAGCATATTCAGGTTGAGTTTCTCAATGGCATCCACGATCTTGACCACTTCCTTGCCCCCTCCCCGGGCGCTCCCCAGGTAGGTGCCCCCTATTTTATGAATATCATCCACAACATCCGGGGTAAGTTCCTTGGTGCCGTATTGGTATTCGGGCAAAAAACCTTTGTATCCGTAGCGGATCCCCGAAATGCGGCGGACCCCGTAACGGTACCAGAGGCAGCGGACAATGGCCCGGATAACGTCGTTGATCCCCGGACAAAGCCCGCCGCAGCTTACGATCCCCGCGTGTACGTGCTGGGGCATAAAATATATGAACTCCCGCGGTCCGGCGCACTCAAAAACATGGCTCCGCTTAACCGGCGTCTGGGTCCCCAGGTTTACCGCCGCGCTTAACCGGACAAATTCATTATCAGTCACGTAGTTGGCGATAAAATCACCCCGAATCTTCGACATGGTCATCGGCGATTTAATGGACCGCTGCCCCAGTTCTTCTATACTAAAGTCATAGGATACGCTCATGGATAGCCCCCTGTTCCAATATATTTATATATTATATATTCAAATATAATGGATCAACAGGCTTTAGAACCACGGCTCGAAAAGATAGAAATAAAATTGGCTTTTTTAGAGGATTTTCTTAACCGCCTCCAGGAGGAGGTAACGGAACGGAATGGCCTGGTGGATAAACTCTCCTTGGAACATGAAGCCATGAAGGGCCGTCTGCGGCAGCTCGCCCGGGAAGTGGAATATATCCCCCGGCAAAAACCTCCCCACTATTAGGGCGGGAATTCGGGGCGTGGTTTGGGTAGAAGAAAGTCAAGGGTTGCGGTATAGTCCGCATGATGAAGAAAAAAGGGGATGATCCTCCCGGCAAAAAGAGAAGATGGTTCCGGGGACTTATCCTGGGGGCGGGGTGTATCCTTAGTATCCGGGCCGCCCTGGCCCTTTGGCCTTATCCGGAGTTGGAAGCTTTCCGGGGACGAGACTACGGTTTGGTTGTTCAGGACCGGAAGGGCCTTACCCTCCGGGTTTTTCCCGCCGATGACGGGGTCCGGCGGGAATGGGCGGATCTGGATGATATTCCCGCCGGGGTGGTCCGGATTTTTCTCCGGGCCGAGGACCGGCGGTTTTACTTTCATCCCGGGGTGGACCCCTTCTCGGTGCTGGGAAGCGCCCTTCGGAACTTCCGGGCGGGGAGGATCGTCTCCGGGGCCTCTACCATCACCATGCAGTTGGCCCGGCTGGTCCGAACCCATTCCGGCGGCTTTTGGGGAAAATTCCGGGAAGCCGGGGATGCCCTCAGGCTGGAGGCCAGGTTATCAAAAAAAGAGATCCTGGAACTCTGGCTGAACAACATCCCCTTTGGAAGCAATATCGAAGGGCTTCCGGCCATGGGCCGGGCCCGGTTCGGCAGACCCGCGGCGGCCCTGGATGAGAGCCGGGCGGCGCTCCTTGCCATGGTTCCCCGGCGGCCCGGCCGCTACGATCCCGCGGTCAACCCCGGGGCGGCGGTAAGCGCGGCCCTGGCCTTTTCGGCCCGGTGCGGGCTGGGCCTCTCCGAAGCCGCCCTCCGGGAAGCCGCCGGAGAGGCCGCCCGGGAGGAAGCCCGGACAGATACCCAGGCTTCTGCCCCTGGTTTTTTAGAAAAAGCCCCCTTTTTCGCCCCCCATTTTACCGAAGCAATCGCCGCTTCCCTCAAAGCCGCGGACATCCCTCCCCTTTGTTCCGTAAGGAGTACCCTGGACCTGGATTTTCAAGTATACGGCGAAGAACTCCTCCAGGGCGCGCTGGGCCGGCTGCGGGACAACCGGGTGACCAACGGGGCGATTTTGGCCGTTGAAAACGATACCGGGGCAATCCGGGTGTATGTGGGGTCCGCTTCCTGGTTTGATGAGGAACATTCCGGCAAGATCGACGGGGTCCGGGTCATCAATCAGCCCGGGTCCTGCCTTAAACCCTTCCTTTACGCCCTGGCCCTGGATTCAGGATTTGGGCCCCAGGACATACTGCCGGATCTTCCCACGATTTTCGGCGGCAGCGAGGCCTATGCGCCCTCCAATTTCAACCGCCGTTTTAACGGACCGGTCCGGCTTCGGGTAGCCCTGGCATCGTCCCTTAACATCCCCGCGGTGTATACCATTGAGCGCCTGGGGGTCGGGGCCTTTGAGGACTTTCTGGTTTCCCTGGGGTTCGATTCCATAGACGCTTCCCGGGGCGTTCATGGCGCCGGCTTGGCCCTGGGGAACGGGGAGGTGAGCCTGTCGGAACTGGTCCGGGCCTTTTCGGTTTTTCCCCGGGGCGGTTCCCTGATAAGCCTGAAATATATCGAAGAAACCGGCGGCGGGCTTGAGGATCGCGGCCCCCTTGGGGGCGGGGAAAGCCGGCAGGTCATGTCCCCCTATGCGGCCTGGGTGATCTCCGATGTGCTTTCGGACCGGGCGAGCCGTTTTACCGGATTCGGCCCGGCGCCGGTTCTGGCAACCCCCTTCCCGGCGATGTTCAAAACCGGAACCGCCAACCAGTTTCAGCATATCTGGGCCCTGGGCGCGTCCCGGCGTTTTACCGTGGGGGTCTGGATGGGTAATTTTTCCGGGGCCACCGTCATAGGTTCTACGGGAAGTTCCATCCCCGCCCGGATCGCCGCGGAACTCCTTAAGGCCCTGGAAACGGAGGGCTCCCGGGACGGACCGGTGGGAGGCGGGCCGCCGGAATTTACCACCGCCGTCCCGATCTGCGCCTTATCCGGCATGGCCGCGGGACCCGATTGCGGGGGGAGGCTGTGGGAATGGCTCCTCCCGGACCGGATTCCCGCGCCCTGTACCTGGCACCGGAAGACCGGTCTGGTCTATCCCCCGGAGTACCAAGCCTGGCTTGAGGAACGGTTCCGCGCGGGCCGGGCCGGGAATTGGGACGGCCCCGGGGAAAGATCCGGCGCCCTTATCAGGATCCCCGTTTCCGGTTCGGTGTTCTACCTGGACCCCAGCCTGCCCCCGGAAGCCCAGGCCCTGCGGCTTGAAACCGCGGGCTTCGGCCCGGAAGCTCCGGTGTATATCGACCAGATCCTGCAGGGCGTCCTCAACCCCGCGGGGGTTTACGCCCTGCCCCTGTTCCGGGGCCGCCACCGGGTAACGGTAGAGGATGATACCGGGGCGAGGGCCTGGGCGGACTTTGAGGTACGGTAGGCCGCGGGCCGGCATTTTGCGCTTGACCGGCTGAGTCCCGCTGGGGAGCGGGTAAAAGGCAAAACGCCGGCCTGGCTTACGCGGAGAAGAGGCCGACGGAGGGGGAGGCGCTGCCCCGCAGAGGCCGGGGACTACGGCGTTGTGGGAGGGGTCAGACCTCGAAGGTCTTGTTTCTATTCCTTGTTCCTCAAAGCAAAACGACGTATCAATCTCATAGTATTCTCCATTATTACTGGATCGGATATGAGGTGTGAAAGCAGGAGACATGGCTGCTGATCACCTAATTTGTAAAAATTCACTTGACAGAATAATAAATTTGATTAATAATATCGTTACTTAAAGTATTTATATAATATATCTAATTAAGTATGATGCGGAATTTGGTGAGGAAACTGAGGTTTCCGAACAAGATATTATAGGAGGTTATTATGTATTGTTTGAAAAAGATCCCTGTCTTTATGCTGGGAGTATTTCTCGTATTGATTCCGGCGGTGGTAATGGCCGGTGGGGGTCAATCAAAAACGGGCTCAGGCGGAGAGCGGAATATAGGGGCATCCGGTCCTTATGGCAAGTATACACAGGCCATAACCCTTTCAACAACGCGCATTATGGATTCCACCATTAAATTCGATCCATCTAACTCTGATATGAGATCATGGGAAGAAAACCGCCTGTCCAAGGCCTTTGAGCAGGAACTCGGAGTAAAATTTACCTATAAATGGATTGCTACAGATACGGATTCCAATCTTGCAAAATGGAATGCGGCTATCGCAACCGGGGACATACCGGATTTTGCCATGGTTACTGATAATGTTTATAAACTTCTTTATGAGGCGGATTTGATAGCAGATATGGGACAGATTTTCAAGGACTATGCTTCACCGGAACTGGTCGCCATGCTTCCTGAGAATTTTTATGATCAGATGACTATAGACGGTAAAATGCTGGGTATTCCTCTTCCCAATAAGGGATATCACAGTGGTACCGTCCTCTGGATTCGTAAAGATTGGCTTGACAGGCTGAGCCTCTCAATTCCCAAAACCATTGATGATGTGATTGCTGTAGCGCGGGCGTTCAAAAAGGGGAATCTGGGAGGGCCTGATACCATAGGCATCATTTTCAGTAATAATAATCATGGCGGACCGACAATTGAGTATGGTGACGGTAAATGGTCAGGGTTTGTTAATGGTTTTGGTGCTTATCTAAATTATTGGATTGTTAAGAACGGGAAGCTGGAATTCAGCGAAGTTCAGCCCGAAATGCGGACTGCCCTTCTGGCTATGCAGGGATTGTACAAGGAAGGACTCATCAATAGAGATTTTGCCGTAGCAAATGCCCAGGTCGCACAAGAGTATTTTTCCAGTGGAAAGGCAGGGCTTGTTTATTCAACCACATGGATGACCCATTCCACTATGATGTCGCTGCATGCCAACGATCCAAAGGCAGATATAATTAATATTTTTCCGCCTTCACAGCCGGGAAAAACTTTTCCGGTCCAGTCCAACTCGCCGACTGCAAGACGAATTTTTATCAGCAAGTTCTGTAAGAACCCGGAAGCGGTTGTCAAATTGGCCAATTTGAATCTGAAGTGGCAAAGGGATAACTTTTCATACTATATTGAAGATAGTAACAATCAATATTTCAAATATCTGCCTTGGGGAGATTATCTTACCCCTGTGGATGCCGATATGAAAGTTGGTGCTGCTATCAGGGACGCTGTAGAAGGATCGGGAAAGCTTGATCCTCGGGCCATCACGCTTTATCCAGGAATTGAGGGTTTTTATACGCAATGGCAGGCAGCTCGGGATGGTGATGCGTTAACATGGTTCATCATCAAGTTATGGGGACCCGGTGGAAGTATTACTACCCTCAATGATGCTTACGACAAAAAACTCATTCTGGATAATGCATTTAACGGATTACCGACTGATACCATGTCTCTCAAGGGTGACCTGATTAACAGTGCTTTGGAAGCCGTTATGTTCGATGTAGTAGCTGGTACGGATATTTCCGTTTGGGACAGGGCGGTACGGCAATGGTATGCCAATGGTGGAACGCAAATTACCAATGAAGTGAATGAATGGTATAGGAATACCAAGAAGTAATCCGATTAAAGTTGCTTCTGCAACAGGTTGTGTTTGACCCGTGTATGAACAAAATATCCTGTATATTATTTCTGCATGGGTCCTTGGTATATTTTTACGGGGGAACCCCCTTATACACAAAACGAGGGTTCCCTTCTTTAAATAAGGGAGAACTGGGGTTGAATTTGCAGAACGATAAAAAAACAAGAAAAAATCCGCAAGGAAAAGTTTTATCAGTTTATATCAAGCAGGAAGGCGCCCTGCACATGATGCTTTTGTTTCCGGTGCTTTTTACGTTTGTTTACCGCTATATCCCCATGGCCGGAATTGTTTTAGCCTTTAAAACTTATAAGGCCAGGTTTGGTATATTTGGATCGCCCTGGGCAGGATTGGAAAATTTCCGCATCCTTTTTAGTATGCCCGGATTTCTCGATTCCATCCGTAATACTATTGTTATATCCGTACTCAAAATTGTTATTGGTATTGCCGTACCAGTTATTTTTGCCCTAATGTTGAATGAAGTAAATAAATTAAGATTAAAAAAAATAATCCAGACGATAGTGTATATGCCATATTTTATCTCCTGGGTACTTATGGCGGGGATTATTATCAAAATGATGGCTCAGTATGGCGTTATAAATCAGGTTTTAGGTTATTTCGGAATTGAACCTATTATTTTCTTGGCGGACAAAGAAAAATTCCCCTATATTGTGGTAATTTCTGACGTATGGAAAGGTTTTGGGTATACCAGCATTGTTTATTTGGCGGCTATTACCGGGATAGATCCTAACCTATATGAGGCGGCGGAAATTGACGGTGCCGGACGTTGGCGGCAGACTCTACATATAACCTTGCCAGGTATGATTCCTGTCATCATTCTGATGGCAGCCCTTGCACTGGGGCGTATCCTTGATGCGGGTTTTGATCAAATATTTAATCTTTATTCACCGGTAGTTTACAAGACCGGTGATATTCTTGATACGTTTATCTACCGTATGGCGTTTCAAAATTCACAATTTAGCATTTCAACAGCCGCAGGGTTATTTAAATCACTGGTAGGATGTATTTTGATAGTCATCTCATATCGGTTTGCGTACAAAATATCCGGCTATCAAATCTTTTAGCAAGAGGTTGTACTATGGCTTATTCAAGCAGAAAAAGAAAATTGTTTCTGTTTATTAATACTACGCTTTGTGTGCTTATAGCTCTTACGTGCCTTGCGCCTATGCTGCATATTCTTGCCCTTTCATTTAGCAAAAAAGAAGCGATAATTTCCGGCATGGTAGGTTTTTTACCGATTGGGTTTACCTGGGATAATTACAATTATGTATCGAAGGACAGCGCCTTTTATACATCCTTTTTTATATCCATAATCAGGACCATCATCGCGCTGGTAGTACAACTTACCATGACTGTTTTGGCGGCTTATCCCATTTCTCATCTGCGCAGTCGCTTTCATGCAAGAATTTTTTATACATGGTTTTTTCTTATCGCGGTATTGTTTAACGGAGGGCTTATTCCGACTTATCTAATTGTTGCAAAAACAGGGCTTATCAACAGTATTTGGTCACTGATCCTACCTGGCGCGGTCCCTCTTTTTTACGTAATTCTGATGCAAAATTTTATGAAAACGCTGCCGGAAGAAATTAAAGAATCCGCTGCCATGGATGGCGCGGGTCAGTGGCGTACTCTGCTGCAGATTGTTCTGCCTCTCTGTCAGGTATCCATAGCCACCGTATCACTTTTTATCGCTGTAGACAACTGGAATGCATGGTATGACGGCATGTTATACATCAATGACAACAATCTGTTTCCGCTTCAAACTTATCTGCGCACTGTTGTTGTTCAGATTGATCTAACACAGATGTCAGACATGAACAGCATTGCAAAACTGGTCGCTTCTACAGGCGCTGATACTGCGAAGATATTCCTCGCTATGTTACCCATTATTTTAGTTTATCCGTTTGCGCAGAAGTATTTTGTAAAAGGAATCGTTCTGGGCAGTGTTAAAGGGTAATGTATACTATCCGCTAAGCAGTTAGCCATGCAGATAGATACCATATTAAATCAAACAGGAGAAAGAGCATGTCAATTGGGACTACTAAATTGTGTCATATCGCTATCATCGTTAAGGACATTCAAAAAACGATGGATAACTGGTCTAATTTTTTGGGAATAGAAAAGCCGCAGGTTTGGAAAATTCCACCTTCTAACGAAGTACCGCAGTTTACACATGGGAAACTTGAACATTATTATGACTGTCAATTTGCTGTATTTCAATTAGCCAATGTGAATATAGAACTTATACAACCTGGTGAGCATTCAGGCCCTTGGAAGGATGCCCTGGAAAAAAATGGTGAAGGTGTGGAAAGTTTCGCCTTCATAGTACCGGACCGTAAAGAAGCAATGAAAACATTAAAGGACCTCGGGGCGCCCAAGCCTTTCCACATAGGTTACTGGCCGGGAGGTACCTATTCATTTACGGATACTTCCGAACAGTTGGGCATCGAAGTCAATATTAAAACCGATGATGATAATACGGAAATTATCAAAAAATTACAATCCGATCCGGAACTTTACAAAAAAGATCTGGATTAGTATCCAGTCAATAGGCTTGTTCGACAACCCGGTTGGTTGTCTTGGGCTGCCTGGGGGTTGCTTCATGCATCCTTTGTGTCCTTCGTGTCCTTCGTGGTTAGTTTTTCTTGGAAATTCCGGTGAATTCAAGGAAATTTTAACGATCAAAAACTAAATGACGTTGCCCTGGAGGGGTCAGACCTCGCGTTGACGCCCTCCAGGCCCTCCGGTATACTAATTCCGTATATTTCAGAGGAAGCGGGACAAGCCCCCGCTTTCCGGGCTTCGGGGATTGGGCCTGGGAAAAAGCCGTTTTTTCCATTCGGTATTTTTCCCGGACTTTTTTCCTTAGCCCAAGGAACTGGTTCATGATCGATACACCGCTGTTTTTATCCTCCGCCGATGTGTTTAGGTGGCTTTCCCGGTTTATCAACCTGGAGCAGGGGCAGACCCCCAACAGTTTCAGGCCGGAACGGATGGAGATCATGACCGCTCTGGCGGGACATCCTGAAAAATCCGCCCCGGTGATTCATGTGGCGGGCTCCAAGGGTAAGGGTTCGGTTACGGGGATGATCTCCTCGGTTCTGGAGGAGGCGGGCCTAAAAACCGCCCGGTATCTGTCCCCCCATGTAACCGAATACCGGGAGCGGATCACCATGGGGGATAAATTTTTTGACGAATCCCTCTACCTGGAGGCGGGAAATGAGCTGCGGGCCGTCGCGGAGACCCTGACGGATAAATCCAAAAACGAATACCGGCTTTTTAACGCCGATAATGGGGGAGGGGAGGGGCCGACCTTTTTCGAGCTTCTCACCCTCTATTTTTTCCTCTGCGCCCGGCAAGGCCGATGTAACGCCATGGCGGTGGAAACCGGTATGGGCGGACGCCTGGATCCAACCAATGTTGTTGACCCCTTGGTTTCGGTGATTACCGTCATTGAACTGGAGCATACCGAATTTTTGGGGAATACCCTGGCCGCCGTGGCCGGGGAAAAAGCGGGGATCATCAAACCCCATAGGCCCCTGATCCTGGCGGAACAGAGCCGGGAGGCCCTGGAGGTTTTTACCAAAACCGCGGACAGCCGGGAGTCGCCCCTGTGGTATTTTCCGGATCTGGCGGCCATAAAAAACCTCAAGGTCCACCAGGAGGGGACGGATTTTACCCTGTTTTTTAAAAAACCCGGGGAACGGGCTGTTCCCCTGGAGCTGTCCATACCTATTCCCGGGCATGTCCAGGCAAAAAACGCCGGCCTCGCGGTTCTTGCCCTCAAGGCCGCCTTTCCCTTTATTGACGGTGATATTATCCGCCGGGGGCTTAAGAATTTTAAACTCCCCGCCCGGTTTGAACGGATTCGGGATGATCCCCCGGTGATCATCGACGGCGCCCACACGCCAAAAAGTGTCGAGCTTTGCGTAAACACCTTTACTTCCCTTTACGGGACCGGGGGGGTCCTGATTTTCGGCTGCGCCGCCGGGAAAAACGCGGAGGCCATGGCGCGGCTTTTACTCCCCTGTTTTTCCCGGGTGGTTATTACCACTCCCGGGACTTTTAAGGTGAGTGAACCTGAGCAGGTATACGGGATATTTACCCGGATCCTTCAGTCCCAGGGGGAGGAGCCGGGATCCGTGGTATTTATCAAGGAGACGGAAAAGGCCGTCCGGTTTGTTCTGGACCAAAGCCGTGAACAAGGGCTTCCGGTCTTGGGGATAGGTTCCTTTTATCTGGCCGCGGAGATCCGCGCTTTTGCGGCGGCCGGGAGGAGATTTTTTGATGAATAGAAACAGACGCCCGGTATGGGCGCCCCGTAAAGTCCTGGGGGGGCTGCTCTTACTTTTTTTGTCCGGTATTTTCGCCCTATACCCTGAAGAAGCCCGCGGGGTCCGGGATGTCTTGGGAAGAACCCTGATCCTTTCCGCCCCGCCCCGGCGGATCGTGAGTTTAAATCCCGCAGTAACGGAGATCCTCTTTGCCATTGGCGCGGAAAGCCAGATCGCGGGGGTTACCGAATACTGCGACTATCCCCCGGCGGCGGCCTTGGTCCCCAAGGTAGGGGGATTTTCCGGGGCTACGGTCAGTGTGGAGCGGCTCGCCGCCCTGCGGCCCGATCTGGTGATCCTCTCCGGAGACATGCACGGCCGGATCATAACCCTGCTGGACGGGCTTTCCATCCGGAATTTCGCCGTGGAGCCCCGGAATTTCAACGAAGTTTACCAAACCATAGAAACCCTGGGAATTCTGACGGGAAACGGGGAAAAAGCCCGGGAGGTGATCGCCGTCATGAAGGCAAAAATAAGCCGGGCCCAAGAGCGGCAGCGGGGCGGCGAACGGCCCGGGGTGTTTTGGGAACTCACCGGCGAACCCTTGATGACCGCCGGGGGAAATACCTTTATCAGTGAGGCCATAAGCCTTGGGGGCGGGCGGAACATTTTCGAGGATCTGAGCGAGTCCTGGCCCATGGTTAGTACCGAAGAGGTTTTGCTCAGGAAACCCGCCTGGATCATCACGGGGGATGATCACGGAAAGATGGTGGAACCGGGCGCGCTTGCCCGGCGTCCGGGCTGGCAGGGGATTCCCGCGGTAAGGGAAGGCCGGATCGCCACGGTCGACGCGGACACCCTGTACCGTTACGGCCCCCGGCTTGCCGACGCGGTGCTGGCTATTGCCGAAATCCTCCGGGGTAAATAACAGGGGGGGCAATGATCCGGCATTTCAGGGCGTCTTTGATGATCTTACTCTCCCTTTCCCTGATCCTGGCCTTTTTTTGGGGGCTCCTCTCCGGTTCCGTGGGATTGAGCCCCAGGGAGTTATACCGGGCTTTTCTGTTCTTGTTTAATCCTCAGGGGGAGGATACGGCGGCCCTCATCCTCTTTGAAATCCGGCTGCCCCGGCTGATCCTGGCCGTGGCCGTGGGGGCATCCCTTTCCGTTTCCGGCGCGGCATTCCAGGGGATATTCAGAAATTCCCTGGCGGACCCCTATGTGATAGGCGCGTCCTCCGGGGCGGCCCTGGGGGCGGCCCTGGCAATAACCATGGGATTCTCCCTGCCGGGCTCCCTGTCGCCGGTATCCCTTTGCGCCTTTGCGGGGGCCCTGGGAGCGGTATGCCTGGCCTTTGGTATCGCCCGGAGCGTGGGTAATCCTCCTCCCGCGGCGGCCCTGCTCCTGGCCGGGTCCGCCCTGGGGGCGTTTTTTTCAGCCCTCCTGTCCCTGATCCTGGTTTTGAAGGACCGGGATCTTTACCGGGTCTATTATTGGCTTCTGGGCAGCCTGAACGGGGCTTCCTGGGCTGAATTGCCCGCGATCCTGCCGGTGATGCTCCTGGGCTGCGTCCTGGTTTTTCTGGGCTGCCGTCCCCTGGACCTGCTCCTCCAGGGGGAGGAAGTGGCGGAGAGCCTGGGAATAGACGTGCCCAGGGTCCGGGGTTTTATCGCCCTGGGGGCTTCTTTGGCGGCGGCGGCGGCGGTTTCCGCCGCGGGTATCATCGGTTTTGTGGGCCTCATCGCCCCCCACGCGGCGCGGATGATCACCGGTCCGGTCCATAAAAGGCTCCTCCCCGCTTCCGCCCTGCTGGGGGCCCTCCTCGTGGTCCTGGCGGACATCGCCGCCCGTTCCCTGGGGACCATGGAGTTTCCCATCGGCATCATCACCTCCCTGGGGGGCGCCCCCTTCTTTATCTATCTTTTGGCCCGCCATGGCCGGCGGCTGGGGCAGTTCTGATGGAAACCGCTCCGCCCGCGGCTGCCGGAATTCCTCGGCTGGAACTGGAAGATCTCACCGTAGGGTTCAGGAAAAAGCCCATCCTTACCGGTGTTTCCCTTGGGATCAAGGCCGGAGAATTGCTGGTCCTGGCCGGGCCCAACGGCTCCGGGAAAACGACCCTGCTTAAAACCATCGGCGGCATCCTCAACCCCCTGGCGGGCCGGGTTCTGCTGGACGGAAGGGATACGGCCTCCATGGGAAAGCGGGAAAAAGCGGGGCAGATAAGCCTCCTCTTTCAGGGGACCAGTCCGGGCTGGCCCTTTACGGTGCAAGAGATCATAGCCCAGGGCCGTTTCCCTTACCGGGGTATCTTTGGGGCGGAACACCCCCGGGATCAAAAGGCCGTGGCCCGGGCGATTAAAGCCGCGGGCCTCCTGGGATTCGAGGATCGCCCGGTAACGGAGCTTTCCGGAGGGGAATTCCAGCGGGTCCTCATCGCCCGGGCCATGGCCCAGGAGGCAAAGCTCCTGCTGCTGGACGAACCCGCCAATACCCTGGACCCCAAGTACCGGTTTATGGTGATGACCTTGCTCCGATCCATAACCGGAACAGGCGCCGGCGCCCTGGTCAGCCTCCACGACCTTAACCTGGCGCGGTTGTACGCCGACCGGATCATCCTTATTGGGGAGGGAAAAATTTTCGCCCAGGGTAAACCTTCGGAGGTCCTGCGGGAGGAGACCATCGGCAAGGTTTTTGATTTGCCGCCGGGGCTTGGCGCCATTTAGGGGTCAGACCCTCTGCCCAAACCGCACCAACCGCAAAAATTACCACCAACCATCACGAAACATCAAAATATCGTATAAAACCGCAAAATACCTCACAATACACCACAAAACCGTACAAATTTCCACCTCAAAATCCCCCGCCTCCCAAAAAACCACATTTTTTTTGCATTTTTTTTAAATTTTTTTCAAAAAATCGTGATTTTCGGAACAAAGTGTGATATAATTATGGGTATAGATTTGTAAGTAAAAAGGCCGGGAATGGCCGGCCAAAAAAGAAGGAGGAAACCATGACCGACAATACCTATTATCCCGCAGCAATGGGTTCCCTCTTTCCCTTTGCGGTTGTGAAATTTTTCACTCCCCCCAGCAAGAACCGTGCCAAGTCGGGGCTAAAAAGTATTTTTTTTCAAAAAAATTATTTTTTGCTTTTTTTGGCAGGGGGTTTTGGTCCCCGGACCGGGTGTGGGTTCCGGCGGACTGCCGGAGCGGGTAATGAGGCCGGGTAAACCCGGCTGACATAGGGCGATCCTGATGGTTCAGGTCGTCTTTGACGGTGTCCTTAAAAAGAGGACCCCGGAGCAGTGACTTTCTTGCCGGAACGCGCACTGCCGCCGGGGATTTGCTAAACGCATCGTAATGATACCCCATCCGGGGTGGATTTTCAATGCGTATAGTCCTCTTTTTATTTGGAAGCGCCCTTCGGGGCGCTTCCGCCATTCGGTCGCTATGACCGGATGACTATAAATACAGGAGGGCTTTATGTTGAAAAAGAGCCTAATTTTTGGAAGTGTGGCGCTGTTTTTAGCGGCGCTCATCACCCTGACGGGGTGCCCTACATCCGTCGATGACGATAGTAGTTCCGGAACCGTGTTTTCCCACCGGATCTACGGCCGGAATGTGGACCCCTATCAAGCGCAGTTGGCGATAGACAACGCCGTTAAGGCGGGTGAATCGGTCGTTCTGGAGAATGGTCTTATCCTCCTGCCCGGGGAGTTAAACTTTAAAGGGATCCCGGTCAGGATCAATGGCAGTGTGTCCTTTCCCGGCGGGGTCATGAACATGACCGACTCCGAGGTGAGCTGGGCGCCCGGCGCGAACATAAATATGGGGATCCCTGCTTTTGGTGGGGCTTACATCCACCGCCGCAATGTGGATATCGCCGGCAAGGTTACCCCCGACACCGCGTCGGTGTGGTTCGCGGATGGCCCGGAAGACATCATGGCCACCGCTACCGCCGCCGGGTTACGTGACTTTACCCTGGGGGTTAAAGAGGATTTCGATTATTCCCAGACCAGCGCCGGCGTTGACGCCCGGATAACCGCTCCGGGCCTTACCAGGCTCTATATCCTGAACAAGCTTACCATTCCCTCAGATGCGGTGGTTCCCTCCGCGGACCGGATCGGAACGGGGCTCACCATTACCGCCCTGGGGGACGTGGATGTAACCGGAAACGTCGACCCC
>JAITBE010000269.1 GCA_031283755.1 Spirochaetaceae bacterium | reverse complement strand
TTTTTTCCCTCTTTCTCTTGTTCTTTCCGTGTAATTCTGTGAAATTCCGTTGTTTTTTTCTTAAAACAGGTAATCAGCCCTGAATTGTGGGTCAAGTTTAGAGCTTGCTCCTGGGTTCTTCATTCCGCTGAAATACATGGCGGCAACGGCTGGCAATATGACTTTGTTCTTCATTTGACCAAAACAGATATTCAAGACCGCATAAATCGCAATAGACAGAGTTCGCTGGCGTCTAGGCGGACGGCAGCGGAATATATGAGTAGAATGCTTAGGGCAAGCGCCGATAAGCGTATATTCGTAATAGATACCTCTGTTGAGTCTGGGCTGTATGGGTGGCTGTTCATCAAAATAAACGAGAACGAGTATGTAGCGTTTTTTACAGGACAATAGGTATGGGGTATTTAGACCGCCCCGTATGGGAGCGGTAGTTATTTGACGGCGGCAAATACGTATTAACCAACAGATGGGGCCGTTAACTCCATGGCCGGGGGCCGGATAACCAGGGTCCTCAACGGTACCGAGGTAAACTACACCTTCCCGAATTTTACCGGATACAACAGCGGCCAGGACACGGTAAAGCAGTGGGTCCAAAGTGAAGGGGCACATGGCAGATAAACAGCGAGTACCGGCTGGGGGAGGCGATCAAGACCACGGCCTTTAAACGCCCCGTGATGATCTACCAGGTACTGGACAACAGCAATTCTCTCCAGGACGACAACGCCATCACCTCCGGGGTCAGACCCCAATACCATACCGTATGAAACCGCAATATATGCCATCAAATGTCATCAAACGACCTTAACAGTTGGTGATAGTCACTTTTTTGCCGCTTCCCCGCGCGCAACACCGTCACCTCCGGCTCCCGCCGGGCAACGCCACCCATCCGCCGGCCTCTTCCCCCCGTAAGCCGGGGCGGCATTTTGCGTTTGTCAACCAATGTCCGCTGGGGAGGGGCGGCAATTCCCTCCGTGAGCGGCTCTGGAATTCCCCGCCGGAGGAGACCGGTCGCCGGGCTCCGCAGGCGGACTCTACAGGTAGCTCACGGAGGGAATTGCCACCCCGCCCCAGCGGGTCCTTGCCGATAAAAGGCAAAACGGTGTCAGGAGCCCCTCAGAGACGGCCGGAACGTTTGACCTGGAGGTAGCGGTTTATCAGGTCCGAGGAGATATCCGCAGAGGAAGTCTCCAGGGTCAGCAACCCCAGATGTTCCCAGGTTTTGTAGAGCCGCTGCCGGGAGCGGAGATAAAACAAGGCCGCCGCCCGCTCGGCGAATTCTTGAGGGTTCCGGGGCCGGCGGAAGGCGAGTTCTTCCGCCTCTTTTTCCCGGAGGTTTACCAGGAGGAGCAGATGCCTCTCCCGGATCCGGGGGAGAATCCAGGAGAGGGATTCCCCGTCTTCTTCCCGGAAATTACTGATCAGGATGATAAAGGTCCGGCGTCGGACCCGGGTCAGGGCGTTTTCCAGGGCGGAAAAGGGGGAGGAGGGGACCGGGGCGCTTTTTAGGTCGTAGAGCTTGTTTAAAAGCCCGGTCAGGGCCCCCGGTCCCTTACCCGGGGGCAGCCACCGTTCTTCAGCGCCAAAGCTCTGGGCCGCTACGGAGTCTCCGTGTTTTAGGGCCGCGTAGGAGAGGAGCAACACCGCGTTCAGGGCGCTGTCAAATTGCAAATATTCCCCCTCGCGGCGGTGCAGCCGGTATCCCGAATCCAGGATAAATAACACCTGTTGATCCTGCTCCTCCTGGTATTCCCGGATTATCACCTTTCCCCGCCGGGCCGTGGCCCGCCAGTCAATGGCCCGGACCGAATCCCCCGGTTGATATTCCCGAAGGTCGAGAAATTCCATGCCCTGTCCCCGCTTGCGGGGGATACGGCCGGTAAGCTCCCAAATTCCCCGCAGATCCTTGCCGGCGGCTTGTTTGAGTTTTTTAAAGTCCGGGTACGTCCGCCCCCGGCTTATACAGGGCAGGAAAACCTTCCGGGACCAAAACCGGAGCGGGGACCGGTAGAGCAATTCCAGTCCGGAGAATTCCCAGGTTCCCCGATCCAGGGGGATAAGGGTATATTCAAAGACCAACGTACCCCGGTTTTGTAGGGCTTTCCGTTGGAGCGGGGCGGGAAAGGCGGTACATCCCAGGGAATCGGGGTAGAGATCAAAGAGGAGTATCCCCCAGGGGAGGATTCCCCGGGGGGCCGCCCGGAACCTGAGGATAACCCGGCAAGGCTCCCCCAGGGCCAGGGAGGAGGGGATCTCCCGGGAGACCTCAAGGCTGCCGTAGAGCAGGCGGGTTATCAGGCCGTCGGCGATGATGAGGGGGAGCAGGGAAAGACCCGTAAGGAACCAGACCAGGGAGAGGGTGGAGGAGAAAAACCCCGCGGTCCCCAAGAGGAGCCAGAGGAGGGCGGCGATAAAAAGGCCGGCGCCGGGTTTCATGACCGGGGGGCTTCTATTTTGGCGGCCAGGTTTTCCAGAACCATCCGGGAGTTTGCCCCCTCCAGTTCGCTTTCCGCGGAAAGGGTCAGCCGGTGGGCCAGGACCGGGAGGATCAGGGTCTTGATGTCATCGGGGAGGACAAAGTCCCGGCCTTCCATCAGGGCCCGGGCCCGGGCGCAGCGGATCAGGGCGAGGCTGCCCCGAGGCCCGGCCCCGGCTTCCAGTACGGGGGTATTCCGGGTAGCGGTAACCAGCCGCACGGCATAATCGACAATGGCCGGATCTACCCGTAACGCCGAGACCAGCCGCTGAATGCCCGTTAAACCTTGGGGAGTTAACACCGGAGAAACCGCGGCCACCGAAAGTTCCGCCCCGGTGGTCCCCGCGAGGATCCGGGTTACCATTGTTTTTTCCTCCTCCATATCGGGATAATCCGCCAGGACCTTCATAAGAAACCGGTCCTTTTGGGCGTCCGGCAGGGGGTAGGTTCCCTCATGTTCATAGGGATTTTGGGTTGCCAAAACCATAAAAGGCTCAGGCAGGGGATGGCTTTCCCCGTCCAGGCTCACCTGGAGTTCCTGCATGGCCTCAAAAAGGCTGGCCTGGGTTTTTGCCGGGGCCCGGTTGATCTCGTCGGCAATAAAGAGGTTGGTAAAAACCGGCCCCTTTCGGGTTATAAACCTACCCGAGGAGGCGTCGAGGATGATGTTTCCGGTGATATCGCTGGGCATCAGGTCCGGGGTGAACTGGACCCGCTTGGAGTCCCCGCCGATGGCCATGGCAATGGCCCGGACCAGGAGGGTCTTACCCAAACCGGGCACCCCTTCCACCAGGAGGTGCCCCCCGGCGAGGAGGGTGATCAGGGCGTGATCCACCAGGCCGAGCTGGCCGATAAAAGCCTTGGCTATTTGGGCCTTTACCGCCGCAATGGCTTCCGCGGCGGATTCAACGGAATATTCAACTTCATTCATAGACGCTCCTCGGTGTTTTCTATAAGCCGTATGGTGTTCACAAAATCCCGGTATTTTAACTTCCCTTGGGGGCGGATGATTTTTTCTACCTCCGGGATGTCCATACCCCAGAGTTCGGCCAGGATCGGCGCCATCTGATCCGGGTGGAATATACCCCGGCGGGTACGGAGTTTCGTCCATAGTTCCTCAACATACGCTTCAAGGTAGAGATCCAGGGCCCCGTATTTCCCCAGAAACCGGCTTTCCGCACGGAACCGTTCTCCGATAGGTTTACCGGGCCTTTCCTCATCCCTGACCGGCCGGCCAAAGGCGGGCAGAACCATCCAGAACCCGGCGAGGATCAGGATCAGGGCCGACACCACCGGGGCGGTGATATTGCCCCGGTCCGCCAGTTTCCCCCAAAACCCCGAAGCCGGTATTCGCTCCCGGATAAAATAAATCCCCCGATTCTCCCGGTCAAGGGCCCCGGTAAGACGCCAGGCTAAGCGGGCGTTTTGTTCTTCCCCAATATAGGAGGACCACATAAAATAGGGAATCCCCGACACCGTGACCGAACCTTGGCCCAGGGGGACGGTAACCATCCGGATGTTACCCCGGCGATCTTGCAGGGTAACGACAGGGGCGCCGGGTTTTTCCTCCACCATGAACCGGACCTGAAGGTCCAGGACCGGTTCCGCTGCCGGGGGATCCTCTTCCAGAGTATCCGGGCTGTTTTCTTCTTCCTCTTCATCAAAGGAGTAGGATTTTTCCTTGGTTATACCAAATTCTTCCAGAAAATTCGACAGCCCTTCATCCGGATCCTCGTACCAGGGGGAATCAGAAAAAATCACCAGATTACCCCCCTCCTCGATCCAGGACAGAAAGGCTTCTGATACCTCATCGGACCAGTAAAACCGGGAGCTTTGGATCAACAGGGTTTTTTCCGAAAGCAGGTCCGGCAGCTCAAATTCTCCGGCGGCGTTAGTTTTGAGGGGATGGCCGGTTTTTTGCAGCCAACGCTCCAGGGCCAGGTACTCGTTGGACAGGCTTTCCGCGGAAGGCTCGCGGTAATTGGTAACGGGGTATATTTCAAAAAGGGTGTAGCCCGCCACGGCCAGGAGGGCCAGGACCCCCAGGCAGATGATAAAAAGGGTCCGGTATTTATCCATGGGTTTTTCCTGGGGCCGAAAGATCCGCCGGGGGGTTAAGCAGGGAACGGCAGAAATCAAGGGCCTTGGTAAAGGCCCTGTCCGGGGGAATTTTCCCGCCATAGGCAAAATTCACCCAGACGGTTACCAGGGCGGTAAAGCCCGGGTTAACGGGGGCCAGGGCCAGACAGTCGTATTCGGTGGCGTTCGGGGGAAAACTCAGACCCCGGTATTGGGAGAAGGCAGCAATGGCCCCGGAAAAACAGTACGCCCAGGCTTCCCGGATTTTTCCTTCCCCGTGGAGGGTTTGGGCCTTTTCCAACAGGAATTCGGGGTTTTCGTTTTTTTCTCCGGGCAAGAAGAAACTGTTTTGAGCCGGCCCGGATTTTTTCTCCGGGCTTTGTTTTCGGAAGCGAAGGAAGAGGAACACCCCCAGGACGAGGAGGCCGCTTACCACGAGGAACCTAAGGCCCCAGGCGAAAGCCCGGGTGATTGCCTCCATCCAGGGGACGCGGGGAAAGGAAGGTTCATGGTTGTCGCGCAGCTGGTGTTTGAACCGTATCCCCCAGCCCTGGCTTTCCCCGCCGAAGTCCGGGGATAAAAGTACCTCCTCCAAGGCCGAAAAGGTATCGGCGTTAATTTCCGGGGCAGGAGGCTCTTGCGCCCGTACCCCCGGGAGGGCCGTGACGGTCAGGGTAAAACAGAGCAGGAGCAGGTTACCGTGTATTCGCCGCATGGTTTATTCCATCCATCCTTCTATATTTTAAGAATAATACATTAAAATTACGACAGTTTCAAAATGCCGGAACTTGTTCCAAAACAACCTGATTTTGCTCCAAAATCTCACAATTTCACCCTGCCGCGTCTGCCTTGGCCGCGGATCGCCCGGCGGTTTCCTGTGCTACGGCGGCTGTGTCTCATAGGGTTGTCCCTCCGGGTTCTTTTTCTTCCGGATCGCCATGAAATCCAGAAATACCGGAAAAAACGAGGTGAGCCAGGAAAGGGGGTTGACCAGGCATACCCCAAAGAAGCCGATCCGGGGGATGAGGACAAACGCCGCGAGGACGCTCATCAGGGTCTCCAGAACGCTGCTCATAACCGGGCCGGAATGTTTCCCCAGCCCCTGGAGGCTTGAGCGGAAGGTCAGCATAAAACCCAGGATGGTGACGGTATAGCCGGAGAAGATGATGTATTGGTAGGCCAGGGCCGCGCCTTCGGCGCTGTCCCTGATAAAGAGGGAAGCGAAAAAACGGCCTCCCATTCTGTTGAGGAGGGCCATACAAAGGCCCCCGCCCAGGCAGAGCAGGCAGGTTTGGAAGATCCCCCGGTTGACCCGGTCCATGCGGCCCGCGCCATAGTTCTGGGCCGTGTAGGTGGTCAGCCCCCGGGAAACGGCGAAGAAGGGCATCATGTTGAGGGCCCGGATCTTCTGGGCCGCCGCCACCGCCCCGATGGTCACCGTACCCAGGCGGTTTATCACCGCCTGCACCAGGATGTTGCCGAATTCCACGATGATCCGCTGGAGGGCCATGGAGAGCCCCAGGGAAAGATGAGCCGCCAGGTCCCTTCTGCCCGGGCGCCAGTCCCCCCGCCGGGGAAGGAAGTTCCCCAGGCGCCCGCAGAGTACCCGTAAGGCCAGGGCCGCGGAAACCAGCTGAGAAAAAACCGTCGCTATGGCGGCGCCCCGCACCCCCCAGGGAATCACCGCCACCAGGAGCAGGTCGAGGAGGATGTTGAGAATCGAGCTTATGGTGAGGAGTACCAGGGGCGTCACGCTGTCCCCCGCGGCCTGAATGATCCCGCCGAAGAGGCTGTTGAACATACTCACGGCGATTCCCCCGATGATGATGGAGGCGTAGACGACGGCGTCACCGAGGATCTCCACGGGGGTGTTCATCAACCGGAGTACGGGTCTGGCCAGGGGGACGAGGATGGCAGTAAAGACCAGGCCCAGGGCCAGGCTGAGGCTGATCCCCGCCGCGATGCTGCGCCGGATCCCGTTTTCTTCCCCGGCGCCGATGCGCTGGGCGGTGATCACCGTAAACCCCGACGAAAGGCCCAGGGCCAGCCCGAAAATCAGTTGGACAAAGCTCGAAGCCGCCCCGGCGGCGGCCAGGGCGCCGATACCCAAAACCCTCCCCAGGATAAAGGCGTCGGCCATACTGTAGAGGAGGAGGCAAATTTCCCCGCCTAAAAGGGGCAGGGAAAACAGGACAATACACCGCCAGGGGCTCCCCCGGGTCAAAAGCTCCGGCGCCTTCCCCGGAACGGTTTTGGAAGGGATTTCTTTTTCCATAAGCTGGCATTACCTTGATACGCTTTTAAGGTGTTTTCAAGACCCGGCGGACCGAAAAGAGGCTTCTCCAGGGCCGGGAAGGTATTGGTGTTGAGTCCGGGGCAAACCGCTCCCGCGTCATCCCCTCTCATTCTGTTCGTGTCTGTTGGTGTGGTCCGTGGTAATCCGTGGTTAAATGTGAAATTGCTGTTTTAACGACGCCCGCCTCCCCGGTCACCGTGAATCCCGGTATATCCGGGGAACCCGTTTGTTGATATTACAGGTAATTTCGTAGGGAATGGTGCCCGCGGCAACGGCCATATCCGCGGCGGTCAAGGTTCCGGGTCCAAAAACCGTTACTTCTTCCCAGCGGCGGATCTTCGGGTCCGGGCCCACGTCCACCATACACTGATCCATGCAGATCCGCCCCACCAGGGGGCAGCGGCTTTCCCGGATGGTCACGGAAAAATTTCCCCCCAAATTCCGGACAAGTCCATCGGCATACCCCACAGGGAGGATGGCGATCATCGTATCCCGGGGAGCGGTCCAGGTTCTTCCGTAGGA
>JAITBE010000264.1 GCA_031283755.1 Spirochaetaceae bacterium | reverse complement strand
TCCCTCGGGGAGCTTGTCCTCTACGACAATGCCGGGGAACTCCGGCGCATCCCCCTCGCGGCCGCCTCGGAAATAGAACAGGGGAGCTTTTTCAAGCGCCTCTGGGATACTGTCCGGCTCTTTTTCCGGAGGATCTTTAAGTAGGAACGCCGCAATCGGGTAAATTCAATGGCCGCGGAAGATCCGGTGGAACTCCGGCAAAGGCAGATGCTTTTGACAGGTTCCAAAGCGGACAGCGCCCTCTTAAAACCATAGACAGGGAGATAGTTTCAAAATTTGGTTGTTTTTAAACTACCTCAAGAAATGAGTTTTTGCGAAGGTTCATTATATTGATGACAGGCTACCCAGTGATTTAGGGAAAGGACCTGCGGTTTAGGGGATTCCCTGGTACAAAGGTCCATACATTCCGGGCAACGGGTGTGAAAGCGACAGCCCGGGGGAGGATGCTCCGCGGAGGGAACCTCCCCGGACAGTACCAGGGGATTAAGGGCGGCGCCGGGACGTAACATTGGAACGGCCTTTAAAAGGGCTTTGGTATAGGGATGGATAGGCAGCGTATAGAGGGTGCGTTTATCCGCCTGTTCCACGATTTCTCCCAGATACATCACCGCCACATTATCGGATACGTGTTTGACCACCGCTAAATCGTGGGAAATAAAAAGATACGCGATGCCCCGTTCCTGTTGTAAAGTCCGTAACAGATTTATGATCTGGGCTTGAATGGATACATCCAGAGCGGAAACAGGCTCATCGCATACAATGAGTTCCGGCTGCAGCGCCAGGGCACGGGCGATACAGATACGCTGACGCTGTCCCCCTGAAAATTCATGGGGAAACCGTTCCGCCTGTTTCTCCGAAAGCCCGCAATCTTTCATAACCGTGATAACATAATCCCAGAGCTGTTTTGGGGGTACAATACCGTGTTTTTCTACCGCCTCTGCCACTAATTCTCCGGCGGTCATCCGGGGATCCATGGATGCGTAAGGGTCCTGAAAAATCATCTGCATCTTGGGACGTATGGCGGCCAAAGATTTCCGCGGCAGGGTAAAAATATTTTCACCTTTAAACAACACCTCGCCGGAACTGGGCGGATAAAGCCGCATAATGGTCCGGCCGATGGTGCTTTTTCCACAGCCCGATTCTCCGACAATTGAAAAAGTTTGTCCCGCGGAAATATTGAAACTGACCCTGTCTACCGCATGAACAACTCCGTTTTGTTTCCCGAAACCAAAAGACCGCAGGGGAAAATGTTTCACCAGATTTTTTACTTCTAAAACAGATTCCGATTCGACGGAGAGGGGCATGACGGTATTCCTTTTCCCGGTTTAGCGTAATTTTTTCAGGCGGTAAAAACAACTTATCCGGTGGGTTTTACTTACCCAATAATAGGGCGGACACCGGTCCGTACAGAGCTTCCCGAAATGGACACAACGGGGTTGAAAATGACAACCCCCGGATATCGTCCTGAGATCCGGTACGGTCCCCGGAATAGCCTCCAACATATCCGTCTCCCGCTCGAGGTCAGGGCGGCACCTCATCAATGCTGCGGTATAGGGATGACAGGGGGTATCGAATATTTCCCGGACCGTTCCCTGTTCCGCAATACATCCGGCATACATAACGATCACTTCATCGGCAATTCCGGCAATAACCCCCAGGTCATGACTTATGAACAACATGGAAATCCCTCGTTCCTTTTGCAGATTTTTTAAGAGGAGCAATATCTGCGCCTGGATGGTAACATCCAAGGCGGTGGTCGGTTCATCGGCGATAATCAATTTCGGATCACCGCAGAGGGCTATGGCAATAAGGACCCGCTGGAGCATACCTCCGGAAAGTTCAAAGGGGTAACTGTTATAGATCCCATCCCGGCCAATACCTACGGACGCTAAGAGCCGCCGGATAAGATTCCGGCGTTCCGCCGGGGATAACACCTTGTTGTGGAACCGGAGACATTCATCAATCTGTTTGCCTACCGGAAAAAGGGGGTCCAGGGCGGTCATGGGTTCCTGAAATATCATCGCTATTTCCGATCCCCGGAAAGCGCCGTACTGCCGGGTTCCAAGTCTGGTTAATTCCACGGCGCGTTGTTTACGTTCCTGCCAATACCGAATCGTTCCCCCGGAGATTTGTCCCCGGGGACCTGGCAAAAGTCCCATAATGGAAAGACCGGTTACCGATTTGCCGCAGCCTGATTCCCCGACGATACCTATCACCTTGCCCCGGCCCACACTAAAGGAAATGCCATCCACCGCCGGTATCGTAGCGCTGGAGGTATAAAAACAGGTCCGGAGGTCTTCTACCTCAAGAATCGTATCGTCTCCTTTCATAGCGGTAGACCATTCCGATTCCGGCCGGTATCTGTACCTTTTAATACGGTTGTATTCACGGTATTTTGCCCGGACAATTTGTTTGTTTTCCTGGTTTTTATCCACAGACATTATATCTCCACTGATCCGGCGTCCTACTGATGCCGGGGGTCCAGGGCATCCCGCAAACCGTCCCCTATCAGATTTACTGATAGGGCGGTAAGCAAAATCACCAGGCCCGGCATAATAATAAGCAGTGGAACGGTCCGCATATATTCCCTGCCTTCGTTCAGCATGGCCCCCCATTCCGGGGTAGGCGGCTGTATCCCCAGACCAAGAAAACTCAACCCCGCGATTGACAATATCGCACCAGCCACGGACATGGCGCTTTGTACGATAATAATACCTGCGGCATTTGGCAGTACATGGCGGATAATTATCTCCCAGGTACTAAAGCCGCTGATCCGTGCCACGCTGATAAAATCCATTCCAACGATGGAAAGGACCGCCGAACGGGTCACCCGGATAAAGCCGATGGTGTATATAATTCCCATGGCTATAACCAGGTTTCTGAGTCCCGGCCCCATGACGGTTACCATGGCAAGGGTAAGCAGGATATTCGGAATACAGGTAAACACATCCACCACCCGCATTATCAGATTATCCGTACCGCCCCCCGCCAATGCCGAGATCGCTCCGAGTATCCCGCCGGTAAAGGCCGACAACAACACCACCAGGATACTAAGGCCCAAAGAAACCCGGGTACCGTATACAATTCTGGCAAAAACATCCCGGCCCATACGATCCGTACCGAACAAATGTTCCCCGCTGAACCCTTTTAACCGCATGGCCGCATCCTGCCGGACAGCGTCTTCGTAGGAACAAAAAACACCCGGAAAAAGCGCGATAAAGATAAATACAGAAAAAATAATAAACCCTGCCATAGCAGTTCTATTTTGTGCAAAGCGGCCGGCGGTTTTCAAAAAAAATTTTTTTCTTCTCCTTCGGAGTCTGTTCTTCATGGTCCCAGCAGTTATCCTTTGAGACTATTTCAAAACCTCAAGTTTTGAAATAGTCTCTCTTATCTGTTTTTTCGTAAATAAACCTGTCTAATCCGGGGATCCAGATACGCCATAAGGAGATCCCCGACAAGCATAAACAGACAATACATGACGGAAAGCATAATCGTGGCGGTTAATACCACCGGATCATCCTTTTGCCGGATAGCGGTTAAAATGAGATTGCCCATCCCCGGTATAGAGAAAATATTTTCAATAATAACCGTTCCCCCCAGGGCAGAACCAAAGGTGATAATCAGGGTAATAATGATGGGAAGAAGAGCGTTTTTCAGCGCATGCCGCCATATCACCACCGATTCAGGCGCTCCCTGGGCCCGGACGGTCCTGATATAATCCTGTTTGAGACAATCCAGCATGGACGTCCTGGTAAGGCGGGAGATTATCGCCATGATCGGCAGTGCCATAGTGATGACCGGCATGATAAAATTTCTTAAGCCCTGAACCCCGCTGGGAGGCAGCCATCCGAGTTTTAATGAAAACAGCAGCATCAGCAACAGAGCCAGCCAAAATTGGGGGATGGAGGCAAAAAACATTGCCCCCAGGGTACTGCCGATATCCACCGCAGAATACCGGCGTATGGCCGATACGATACCGATAGGAATACCCAATAGATATGCAACCGCCACCCCCAGGACGGCCAGGGTAATTGTATAGGGAAAGGCTGTTTTTATATTTTCCACCACAGGCCGTCGTGAATGGTAAGATAGGCCAAAATCACCCTGAAGGGCATTCGTAATATACGAGATATAACGGATGAAAAACGGACGGTCTACTCCCAATTCGTGATTAAGCCCTGCCACATCCTCCGCAGCGGCGTTCATCCCCAGGATCAACCGTCCGGGGTCCCCGGGGATAATATTCATTATCGTAAATACGATAAAGGTTACCCCCAAGGTAATGAACAAAACCATTAACGTCCGTTTTACGATATAGTTCCTCATAATTTCCAGGAAAAATCCTTAAAGCAATAAAACATACCATTAGGATCGACATAGGTACCCGTAAGTCCGTTACGGTATACGATATTTGCCTGCCGGATTACAAGCGGGATCTCCCCGGCCCATTGCAAGACCTCTCCCAATAACCTGGAGGCAAGCTCTGTTTTTTTTGCCGTGTCGGATTCGTTATGAAGAGCATCTAACTCCGCATTAAACAGGTCCCGATCCGGCGCATGGGCACTCCAGGAACTGTCCGGCCAGTGATAAGTATTATAGAGGGTTTCGGCAAGATCCGGAATTATTTCCGATCCGCCCTGATATATCACCTCAAAGTCAGCGTTAAGCCAATCCTGGGAATGGGCGCCTATTTCTAAAATCTGAATATCCACATTTATACCGATCTCCGCCAGATTATCCTGAATAATCTGGGGTACCACATCTCCGTATACATCAGCGGTTTTAATGGTAAAGGATACCTCTCCCGGAGAATAACCGGCATCAGCAAGAAGCTGCCGGGCCTTTTCTTTATCATAGGGAAAGGTATAATCCTTACCGTCGTAAAGTAAAAAATCACTGTAGGAACCACCGGAAATGGTACCGGAACCCTCAAAGGCAACCTCGTTGATGGTCTCCCGGTTTATAGCATGGGCTATGGCCTGACGCAGTTTTTGATTCGTCAGTACGCCCTGCCGGGTATTCAGGATCAAGCTTACCGCACTGTGGGACGGAACCGTCTGCAGAACCAAGGATCTATTATCCTCTACCAGGGGAATACTGGCGGCCTGAAGGTTTATCAAAAAATGATTATCCCCGGTTTCAAGGGATACCAGGGCGGTAGAGGCGTCTTTAATAATGTTGAAATTAAGGTACTTGATAGCCGCCGGAGTACCGCTATAGGTGTCAAAGGCCTCGAAACTTATCCTTGAGCCCTTGATCCATTCCTTTAGTTTATAAGCGCCGGTACCAACCGGATTCAGCCAGGCATCGTTCCCCTTGGCCTGTACATAAGTTTTACTGACAATGCCCATTCCCGGTGAAGCCAAGAGGGAAAAGGCACTGTCCAGCGGATAGGCAAACACCACCTCCACGGTATTTTCATCCACCGCCCGGTAGCTTGAATATTTCGCCCGGGAACTTGCCGCCGATGGACGATCAAGATTCGATTCAAAGCTGAAAATGACATCCTCCGCGGTCAACTTCGAACCGTCATGGAAAGTGGTATTTGCCCGCAGTGTAAAGGTATAGTTCCTCCCGTCGGGACTTACGGTCCAGCTTTGGGCCAGACCGGGAACAGGCTTACCGTCCACCACATAGACCAGCCGTTCATAGATTTGATAATTCGACATAATATCCGAAAAGGTATTATTGAGTAAAGGATTGAATTGACTTGCGTCGTCAAAAACCACCACGTTGAGGGTATCAGGCAGAGAATTTACCACCGTCTCTCCTCTTTTCCGGCAGGCCGTAAAGATAGTTATCCCTATTAATACAGCAGGAACCAATACCGTAAACAGATTCTTTTTCATAACGATTCTCCTTGTAGTACATGGTCCGGAAGGCCACGATTTCGGAAAATAAGCTTCACTTGTCCTATTCCCGAAAAACTCCAAAAGCCGTTGACAAAACAATCGGTTTTTGGATTAATTAACATATTAATTATATATAATTAATAGTATATAGACAATTTACCGGAGGAAAAAACATAAGTCAAGATAGCGTTGACCCAAAAAACCGTTATTATTCCGGATAGGCCGAAACCGGATTGTTACGAGATGTTTTTTGGGGTATATTAAAAAGGGAGGTAATCCAATGAAACTATACAGCAAAGGACAAGTATTCTTTTTTTGCTTCCTGAGCGGTCTTATTGTGATTATGTTCGCCCTGGGGGTGGGCTTTTTACGGATCCCCTTTATGACAAAAAACACGGAAACCCAGGCGGCGGGAGATTCCCCTTTATCCCCCGAGAATGCCGACGATTCCTTTGAAGCTCTGGGACTTCGTCAATCTCCTGCGGTAAGCCCTCTTCAGATGAATACCGCGGATCTGATCCCTTTTACCGAAAATGAGCGGGAAAATATCGCTATCTATGAACAGCTTAATGACGCGGTGGTAAATGTTACCACCGAGACGGTGGCGATCAACTGGTTTCTTGAGCCGGTACCCCAGGAAGGCGGGTCCGGGTCCGGGTCTATCATTGACACCTCGGGTCATGTACTGACCAACAATCATGTGATCGAAAACGCCTATAAGGTATTTATTAATTTAGCCGACGGCAGCCAATACGAGGGAACCGTGGTAGGAACAGACCCGGAAAATGATCTCGCGGTCATCAAATTCGATCCTCCCCGGGGAGCGGCCCTCAAGACGATTCCCTTTGGGGATTCGAGGAACCTCCGGGTAGGACAGAAGGTCCTGGCCATCGGAAATCCCTTTGCCCTGGAACGAACCCTGACGGTGGGGATCGTGTCGGGCTTGGGACGGCCCATTCAAACCTCCCGGCAGACCATCATCCGGGATATGATACAAACCGACGCATCCATCAATCCTGGTAATTCCGGGGGCCCCCTGCTGGACGCCCAGGGCCGGATGATAGGGATCAATACCATGATCTATTCCCCTTCGGGGGGCTCCGTGGGGATAGGTTTTGCGGTTCCGGTGAATACCGCCAAACGGGTGGTGGCGGAGCTGATGACCTATGGGAAGGTCCGGCGGGGCTGGATCGATGCCTCGGTGGTCCAGCTCTTCCCCGCCCTGGTCCGTTACGCCAAATTTCCGGTTTCTTCAGGGCTTTTGGTTTCCCGGACTAAACGGAATGGGTTTGCCGAACAGGCGGGGCTCCGTCAGGGAAGCGAACCCATCCGGTACGGTTCCAGCGTGATCTACCTGGGAGGGGATATTATCACCTCCGTGGACGGTATGACAGTGGAAAGCCTGGCGGATCTTTATTCCGCCCTGGAAGATAATAAACCCGGCGAGAAGGTGGCGGTGGAATTTATCCGGGGGGGAAAAACCAACAAGACCGAGATAACCCTGGCGGATCGGGAAGAGGTTCGCAACCAGTAAATGAACCTCCCCGCCCTGAAGGCTAAACTTGACCCATAACTTTCTCAAAATCATGATATAATACCGTGAAAGTCTTTTGCTCTGGAGGGGAAAATGACGGGAGGAGATACCTTTAACATGGCCGAAG
>JAITBE010000252.1 GCA_031283755.1 Spirochaetaceae bacterium | reverse complement strand
CCATGGGCCAGAGGAGAGGAATTTGCTTCTATGAACCATTTGTCATAAAGCAAAATATCGAGTATGATTAAATTTATGAACAAGAAAGATACGATCCCTATGGTTCCGGGCCTGTTCCGGATATGTTGCTGCGTTACCGCGCTGCTGCTTGCGGTGTTTCTGATTGCCGCCTGTGCCGGCGTCTCCCCGGTACCGGATAATGCCCCGGGATTTTCCGGGATCCTGGGGAAGGCCTGGTACCTGGTCAAGATCCGTACCGAAACCGGCGATATAGACCTTGACCGGTCCATAATGGAAATCGAAGGCGTGGGGGATGCCTTTGTCCTGCAGTTTGAAGAGGATCGGATCAACGGCATAGCCTTACCGAATCGTTACTTCGGCCCCTATACCCAGAAAGGGCAAACCATTAGTTTTAAGGGAATTGCCGCTACCCTTATGGCCAGTACGCAAGAGCTGGATGTCCTTAAAGAAAATGAATATTTCGACTACCTTGAACGGGTACATAGCTGGGGGTGGAAACAGGGCAGTCTGGAACTCTATAGCGCTGCCCCCGATGGTCAACGGGCGGTATTGGTCTTTAACGAGGGTTCACGGTAATGCTCCGTTTCCCCGCGGCCAGCGCAGAAAGCGGGGAGATTAAAGCGCCGGTACCCAAGCGCAAGGGATAGAAGCGGAAATACCGAAGGGATTGGAGCGGATAGCCCGGTCGGGGCTGTCCGGGAACTTGGTTGTTTTCTGAACATCCGGGCCGGGTCCGATGCAGCTGTTCCCGTGAAGCGGGAGCAGCTGTCGTTTTAAAGCAGGCATTCAAATGATTCCTTTTCGGACAGCCCCGATGCGCCCAAATTCTAACTTGGCTCTCTCCCTAAAGTGAATTAGAAAGTTGAATCAGCTGGTTTCTGGTTTTAGTGTCGCGTTTTCGCTCGTATAGCTGGGCGGTATCTTTTAAATAAGATTTAATTTTGCTCCGGGCCTGAGGATCCGCGAGATTTTTGTTCAAATCCGGAATGGTCAGGATCGTGCCGGGGATGATTACGTCGGGGTTGGAAACTACTCCGGCGGAAGCGAGCATGATTATGGGGAAATAGTACCCATTCCTTGGGCCGTAATATTTTTTTGCGAGCGATGAAAGGGTATCGCCCCAAACGACCCTATGCCGCTGGGCGCCGTCGAAGATCAGCGCCGAAGGACGTGGGTCTTTAGGGGGCGCTGCCGGGGGCGCGTCGTTTTTAACAACCGGAGCGGGATTTGGGGCGGCGGGCTCGGCCTTGGGGGGTTCAGGAGCTTTGGCCGGCTCGGAAACACGGACAGGTTCAGGGTTCTGGACTGTTTCTTGCCCGCTTGCACAGGAGATGACAAACAAAATCGAGAACAAAAGCAGGAAAATAAGGGGGGTCCTTCTTTTCATTACAACTTCCTTCGTTTATACTAAAGGCGGCTTCAAAACCACCCGATTTTTAAACCCGCATTGATTATAGTATAGGCGGAACAGGGTTAAAATGTCAAATTTTAATTGCGGCGCCCTTTTCAAACCTGGTCAAGGGTCTGGTTTTTCCCGAAAACCAAGGCGTTTTTTCAAATTCTGACATTTTGCGGTTTTAAAACTTGAGATTTTGGCAGCCTCTTTTGAAAAAACTTCAGGATGGTAAAAAATGGCGATAAAGCAGGTGCAAGATCATTTAAAACGCTGGAACCGGGATACGGATATTATTGAAATGGAGGCATCCACCGCAACGGTGGCCGCCGCCGCCGCCGCTCTTGCGGTGGCTCCCGCCAGGATAGCGAAAAGTATTTCCCTTAAACTGGACGATAGAGCGATTGTTGTGGTAATTGCCGGGGATATGAAGCTGGATAACCGTAAATACAAGGATCATTTTGGGATAAAGGCCAAGATGCTTTCCCCGGAAGAAACCTTGGAGGCAACCGGCCACGCGGTGGGCGGGGTGTGTCCCTTTGGCCTTCCCGAAGGGGTGGATGTTTTTTTGGATCTTTCCATGCGGCGTTTTGACACGGTGTTCCCCGCCTGCGGAAGCAGTAATTCGGCCATTGAGCTTACCATGGATGAGCTTCACGAGTATTCCCAGAGCAAGGGATGGGTGGATGTCTGTACACAATCACCCGGTACTTTCGCCAGGTCTGATTAGGGTGACGGGTACGGCATTTCCCCCCGCTCACTACCTGTAGAGTCCGCCTCCGCAGCCCGTGTTTAATATTTATGGTGGTTATACTCTCATTGTACACGGTCTGCTACGGCGGGGAATTCCAGAGCCGTGAGCGGGGGGAAATGCCGTACCCGTCAACATATCGATGGGGCGAAAGTACCGGCTTACGGCGGGGGGAAGACGAGCTTGAGGGGAGAAGGTATTGGCGAAAGTACCGGTTTGCTACGGCGGGGAATTCCAGAGCCGTGAGCGAGGGGAAATGCCGTACCCATCAACATATCGATGGGGGCGAACGTACCGGTTTATGGCGGGGGGAAGACGAGCTGGGAGGAGAAGGTATTGGCGAAAGTACCGGCTTGCGGCGAGGGGAAGACGAGCTTAGATTGTCTATTCTATACTATATAATCATCATAATTCTTTATACTACAAAGAATTAGAGAATATAGACTGTCTAACCTGAGCGGAGGGGGTGTAAACAGCGGAGGCGGGTTTTGTGTTATCAAGGTCCGTGTTTGAGGTTTTCTTCAAGCATTTCCACGTCCGCCAGGTCTTTGGTTCTTCCGGTGGCGCGTTTGTTGATGATCATATCTTCAATGGACAAAACATGAACGGCTATATCGTCAATTTTAACCGGTTTGGCGCGGGCAAAGGCTTCGTCAAAATTCAAACCACCAAGGGAGGTGATAATGTCTATCCGCCGGGGCGCAACGCCAATCTCAAAAACCAGGCCTTCGGTTTGCAACTCCGCTATGGACAGATTATCGAGGGGAACCCCAAAACGGGTTAAAGCCCGCCATACCGCCGCGGCATTACCGGATTCGGGCCATATCCAAAAGTCTATGTCCAGGGTTGCGCGGGGATACCCATGCGCCGCCAGAGCATAGGCCCCGACCAAAAGGAATTTAACCTTTTCGGCGGATAACGCGGACAATATGTCTCTGTAGTCGCTGTTCAGGGTCATATTTAT
>JAITBE010000175.1 GCA_031283755.1 Spirochaetaceae bacterium | reverse complement strand
GGGCTTGCCCTGCGGAGGCTCATTCCTTCCTTCTGCGCCTTTGTGCGCCTTCGTGGTTAAAAATTCTTCAATGTTTTGGCAAATTTCAGCCTCTGAAAAGTAAATGCAGTGGCCCTGATACAGGAACAGGGGCCCCTGTCTTTTATCCCCGGAATTTAGTATAATAGAGAGAGGCTATGCGTTCCCTTACCCTTTTTAATGATAAACAGTTTTATAAAAGCCTCTTTGCCATTGCCATCCCCATCATGCTCCAAAACCTGGTGAATTCCTTTGTCAATATGGTCGATACGGTCATGATTGGGCGGCTGGGAACCGTGGAGATCGCCGCGGTCGGCCTGGGGAATCAATTCTTTTTCACCTTCAATATGATCCTCTTTGGGATTTGTTCGGGAAGCGCGATCTTTACCGCCCAATTCTGGGGAAAGCGGGACATCCCGGGGATCAGGATAAATACCGGGTTTAGCCTTATCCTTAACCTGTTCGTCGCCCTGATCTTTACCCTCGGGGTGCTCTGCTTCCCCGAGGGGATTCTCCGGATCTACTCACGGGATTCCGCGGTGATCGTTGCCGGGGCGGCCTATATTAAAACCCTGGCCCCCTCCTTTATCCCCTTTGGAATTTCTTTTGTTTTTGTCCAAACCCTCAGATCCACCGAAAAAGTCCGGCTTGCCATGGTAAGCACCCTGATCGCCCTTTCCATAAATGTGGGATTAAATTACCTTTTTATATTCGGTTTCGGCCCTGTTCCCGCCATGGGGGTGGTGGGGGCCGCCATAGCCACCGTGGTTGCCCGGTTTACCGAAATGGGGATCCTCGTGGGGGTAAGTTACGCCCGGCGCTATCCCCTGGCGGGGAGTTTCCGGGAGCTTACGGCCTTTAGCCGCTCTTTTATCGGGCATTTTTTTTCTATTGTTTCTCCCGTTGTGCTGAACGAATTCATCTGGTCCTTGGGGGTGATGCTCGAGAACATCATCATCGCCCGGACCCATACGGATGCCATTGCCGCCTTTAATATTACCAATACCTTTTCCCAATTGACCTGGGTTGTCTTTATCGGGTTGGGGAACGGAGTTGCGGTCCTGATCGGCAAAAAAATCGGCGAGGGGGACGAAAAAACCGCCCGGAATTACGCCCATAGGATAACCCGGTTCGCCCCCCTCCTTGCCGGGGGAGCGGCCCTCATCATCCTGTCCTTCTCCCGGTTTTTACCGCTCATTTTCAGGGTAAATAGGAGCGTCTTCTCCATTATCGACAGGATGTTTCTCATCCTGGCCTGTGTCTACCCCTTCCGGGCCTTTAATATGTCTATGGTCGTCGGTATTTGCCGTTCCGGGGGGGATACGAGGTTTTGTATTCTCTATGACGTCCTCTTTATGTGGGTGGTTTCCATCCCCTTGGCGGCGGCGGCGAGTTTTATGTTTAACGCGCCGGTGTGGGTGGCCTATCTCTGTATATGCGTCGAAGACCCGATAAAAATGCTCCTGGGCCTGTGGAGGCTCAAAACCGGAAAATGGCTCCACAATGTTATCGAAAAACTCGGATAAGGAACTAAACCGCCCGTTGCTTTGCCGGGCCTACCCGAAAAGGGCGGCCGCCTCCGCCAGATCGCCGCAGCGGCGCCATACCGAGGCAAGGACCTCCGGGGGCGGTTCCACCAGATCCTTGACAAAGACCGACCGGATCCCCGCGGCCCGGAGCGACATCAAGCCCGCCGGGGAATCCTCAAAACCCACACATTCGGCGGGAGCCTTACCCAGCCGCTCCGCGGCCAGGAGAAAAATATCCGGGGCGGGCTTGCCCCGGTCAACCTCGTCCCCGCAGACTAAAACGGGAAACCGGTCCAGGATACCCCCGTGCCGCAGTTTCCATCGGGCGGTTTCCCCCTTGGACGAGGTAGCCACCCCCAGGGGAACCCCCAGCCGGGTGAGGTGATCCAGCAGGGTCATCAGCCCCGGCCGCCGGGCAATGCCGTGGGTCTCCGCGTCCCGGATAACCAGGGAGATCAGGTCTTTTCGTATTTGTTCATAGGGAAAATCCGGGCCCAAAGCGGCGGTTACGATGGCCCGGCTGGAAGCCTCGTCAAGCCCTATGGTTTTAAAGGCGACGGTTTCCTCCATCAGCCACCCCTTGTTCCGGGCGGCGGTAACCCAGGCATTTACCATCGGCCGTTCCGTATCCAGCATCAACCCGTCCAGATCGAAGATAACCCCCCCGGGGAGAAAAGGCGTAGTTGTCATGCAAAAAACAGTACCTTAATATATAAAAAAAACCAAGCGCGGCGATCCTGCGTAAAAAGCATCGTTTCAAAATAAGATGGGGCTGTCCGGAAAGCAGTTAACTTTCGGGCAGCCCCTCTTTTTGCGTGGGTCCTTGTTTTTCAACATGCCGTATTTTGAAAAACCCTTGTTACGCTACATAGCACTCCAGAAACCGCTGCCGGGAGGGATGCTGAAGCCGTTTGAGGGCCTTTTTTTCGATTTGCCGGATCCGCTCTTTGGTCAGGTTGAACCGGTCGCCGATTTCCTTGAGGGACATGGGGGTGCTGTTTCCCAAACCGAACCGGAACCGGATAATATCCGCTTCTTTTTTGTTCAGCGTCTTCAGTACCGTTTCAATATCGTTTTGAAGGGTCACCTTAACCGCGTGTTCATCCGGGGAAGTGTAATTTTCATCCTCGATAAAATCACCCAGTATTGAAGAATCCTTGTCGGTGTATATGGGATTTTCCAGGGATACCAAGTCCCGGCTGATGTTGATCAGATCCGACACCTGACCCGCGTCCATATCCAGGAGCCGGGCAACTTCGGTTATTTCCGTGTCAAGGTTGCTGTCGGCCTGAACTATTTTTCGGGCCTTTTCAATCTGAACCAGCTCATTGGCCCGGTTGAGGGGGAGCCGAATCATCCGGGATTTTTCGCAGATTGCCTTAAGGATAGCCTGGCGGATCCACCACACCGCATAGGAGATAAAGTGATATCCCTTATCCACATCGTACCGTTCTATGGCGTTTAGAAGGCCGATATTACCTTCACTGATAAGGTCCGAAAGAGGCAGCCCCTGGCCTTGGTATTTTTTTGCCACATTAACCACAAAGCGCAGATTGGAATTGACCAGCTTATCCCGGGCCGGCCGGTTGCCTTTTGCCGCCGCCCTGGCCGCGGACTCCTCTTCCTCCCTGGTTAAAAGAGGGATCCGGTTGATTTCTTTTAAGTACATGGAGAGAATATTTTCATCGGTTTTTGAATTTTTAACCGTCATTTTATTATTTATGGTTTTAGTTACTGCCATATTATACCCCCTGTAAGTACGTATAATATATATAGCAAGAACCATGCCAAGAATGGCAAAAAAGAGAATTTTTTTAATATTTTTTTTGATATTGTAATTCTATATAGGATAAGTAATTAGCAAAAAAATGAAAAACAGGGAATTCAAAAAAAAAATCAAATATTTTCCGCCTTTTTGATTTTTACTATAAAAGGTTCAAAATGACTCACTTGTCTTATTTCGGTCAAAATGTGGGTCAAATTAGGTCATGTTTCATGGGGATGTCTCAAAATTTGATATTTTGAGACAGTCCCAAAACTGAAATTTCGGAAGGCCGCTCCGGAGGATTTTTTAAAAAACGTACTTCGTTCTTGACCATCAAGGTATTTTTTCGTATATTCAATGTATCCTAATATCCCATAATTATTATAATACAACGGAGGTACCCTATGAAAGTAAAACCCTTGGCTGATCGGGTCATGGTAAAACTTGAAAAAAACGAGGCCAAGACTGCGGGCGGGATCATCATTCCCGATACCGCCCAGGAAAAAACCCAGGCAGGCGTGGTTGTGGAAATTGGTGATGACAAGGACGTAATCAAGGTGTCGGTGGGTCAAAAAGTTATGTATGACAAATACGCCGGGACCCAGATAAAAATCGACGGTGTGGAGCATCTGATCTTGAAAATGTCGGATATTATCGCGGTTATTCTGTAATCGGTTCATGATACCGGGGATGGTATGCCCCGGTTTACATGGCCTGTCCGGTTGAGGGGCTGCCTGAAAAGTTTGGACTGTTGAGGCGGCCTTTTTTTCACCTTTTGGGCTGTTTCAAAATCCCGCGGCTCCGCGGGCTTCTTTGAAACAGTCTTGGGGAATTTTTTCAGGCCCTAACTTTCCAGGCGGCGGAGTTCCAGCCTGATATTCAGGTTTTCCGGGTCTAAATCCCCGGCGTATTCCAGAACCCGGCGGACTTCCCCAAAACGGCCCAGGGCCCGCAGACAGCGGGCAATGTATAGTTGTATCCTGGCGGCGTCTTTTTTGTCCTTAACCCTGGCGGCTGCGGCCTCATAATAACCCAAGGCCGCGGTATTGGATCGGCGGGCCTCAAGGAGCCGGGCGGTATTGGCGTCCGCCTGCCAGGTCTGACCGGACAACTCCCCGAGCAGGGTTTCCCCTTCGTCAAGGCGGCCTTCCCGGATTAAACCTATGCCCTGGCTGAGTTTTATCCAGGGTCCCTCCAGGCGGTTTTCTTTGGCGGTTTTGATAAGAATGGCGGTCTCGTCGTATTGTTTCTGCCGGTCAAAATAATAAGCCCCCCACTGGTATAGCCGTTCATCCTTGGGATGCCGGTCCAGGAGCAGCCATAATTCCGCGATGGTCCGGTCTACAGGCCATAGGTCCTGTTTGCGTTTGAAAAGTTCCAAATCCAAAAGCCCTTCATGGGCCAGGTCTTGTTCCTCAAGAATGGCCGCGGCCCGGGGGCTGTCCAGGAGCCGGGTGTATCCGATGATACCATAGATCAAGCCGGGGCCGGGGGAATGTTGCTGTTCCGCAAAAAACTGTTCCATGGAAGCAATTTTTTCCTCCGGAACCGTGGAGGTGGAGGCCAGGTTGTAGAGGCTTCGGGATATACGGTCCTGGCCGGCATTCCGGGGGGAGGCCAGGGCGCGCCATATACTCCGGGCGGTATCGCCATGCCCGGCAAGCCAGAGGGCGTCGGCCTGCCGGGCCAGATTTTTTTCATCGGGGAAGCGGGAAAAAAGTTCCGCCCCGCGCAGGGGGTCCCCAAAGTCGTAAAAAAATTCCGCCGCAAACCGGAGCGTCTCCGGGGCCGGGGATCCGGCAATTTCCGGGAGCCCCCGGCCGTCCCGGGGGGATAGGATCAGGGCGTTGATAAGCGCCTCACATCCCTGGGTATCCCCTGCCAGCAGCCTGAGGATTCCCTGGTTGACCAGGAATTGTTCCCGCTCCTCTTCCGAAACCAGGGGGGTTATCGCGGCAAAGAGGGCTTCCCCCCCGGGAATAGCCGCGGCGCCTTGGGGAGCCGTTGCGTTTCCCGCCAGGACGTGAAGGCTTAAGGCCAAGGGGAGGAGGGCGGTTTCATGGATTCGGGACAGGTGGTTTTGCAGGGTCTCCGCGGTTTCCCCCGAGATCAGGGGGTCCCGCAAAATCAGGGCCTCGGCGGCCAGAACCGCCGGGACCTCCAAGGCAGGGAAGCTCCGGCTGACCCGGTCCGCGGCTTCACTGTAGGCATTGATAAAGGCCCCCTTCGTTTCCGGCGGAAAACCGGCATAAAGGGCAAGGCGTCTGCGGCGCTTGAGAATCGACAGGTGAGACTCCACGCTGAGGGCTTTTTTTTCAAGGCCGTCGAGGAATGAATTGAGCTGTTTTGGGGAAGCCCTTTCCGGCGTCTCCGCCAGGAGGTCAAATTCCGCCAGTTCCCGGCTAAGATCCCCGGGAAGGGTTTCCTCCATTGTTCCCCCCCGGAGGAGGGTGAAAAAAACCATTCCTCCCGACAAAACCAGAGAAAAGACAAGCCCCAGGATACAGGCGGTTTTAAGAAAAAAATTTATCAGGGGGGAATTCCGTGGAGCCATAGTTATTTTGCCAGGCCGTTAACGGCGGTTTTTTCTTGTTGAATTGTTTTCCGTATATTGTCCAGGACCCCGTTTATAAAACGGTAGGAATCATCGGTGCCGAATTCTTTGGAGATTCCGATGGCTTCATCGATAACGATGGTAGGGGGCACGTCGTCCTGAAACATCAGGGTATAGGTACTCATTCTGAGTACCGCGAGATCAACCCGGTTAAGCCGGGAAAAATCCCAATTTTTAAGGTGGGATCGGATCATGGCGTCCACCAGGGTGATATTTTCTATGGTTCCCCGCACCAAAAGCCGGGAAAAGTCCGACACTCCCTTATCGGGAACCTTCTCCAGCCAGGAAAAGTCCAGTAAATCCCCGGAAACGGACGGTTCTCCCGACTCGCCCCCGGCGGCTTCCCAGGAATACAGGGCCTGGAAGGCAAGGATCCGTCCTTTTCTCCGTGACGCCATGGCTACCAGCTGAGAAGAAAATTCTCACGGACGGTAACCGCGTTTCTCCTGGCCCGGAGTTCGGCGATGAGTTCTTCCTGCGCTTTAATGGTGGCCTCCTGCAGGCGGCGCTGGGTTAAGGTTCCCGCGATTTGTTCCCTAACGGTCATGGGAGGGCCGGGTTGTAACAGCACGTCATTTAGGGTAAGGGTTTTCATTTCATAGGTTCCGGTGATCTTAATGATAAGAAAACCCTGGGGGGTTTCAATAACCCCGGAGATCGCCCCCTGGGGCAGGGAAAAGGCTATATTAAGGAAATTTTGCCCCACCGAATCCAGAAGTTGGGGGTTCCGGGGAAGGTATCTTCCTTCTTCGGAAATATACCCCGCTCCCTGGGTTTGCCCCCGGATCACCGCTTCATCGAATTTGGCGGTGTTGGAACCGATATCCCGTAATATACGATCCGCGCTTTCCCGGGCCTGGTTTTTTTCAACCGCCGTCGCCCCGCCGCCCAGGGGGACTTGGATATAGGAAAACCGTACCGTATCGGGCTGAACAAACTGGGTTTTATACAGATTATAGGTATCCAAAATTTCCGCTTCTGTCGGCGCCTTAACCGAAGATTCCAGGCCCGGCTTTTTTGACCTGAGATATTGCTGGGCGACAAGTTGTTTACGGATCAGATCCCGGTATGCGGGAAGTTCCATGCCGGTCTGGCCTTTGATGAGGGAGGCAAATTCGGTATCCGTGGGCCGCTTCCCCAAAGATTGGGTTATGCTGGCTCGGATCTGCTGGAAATAGGAGTTAAGCTCGTTTTCGGTCACGGAGATCCGTTCCTGTTCGGCGGCCTGGAGGATAAGTTTCTCGTCGATCATCAAATTCAGAATTTCCAGCCGCAGTTTCCGCTTTTCTTCGGTGCTTAGGGTCCGGCCGGCCTCAATTTTTTCGGTTTCGGTCCGCAGTTGTTTGACCATAATAGGTTCACTTCTAATCAAATTGACCGTTGCGATGGTTTGTAAATCCGTTTGGGTAAAACCCAGCGCCGGGATTAAAAGAAAAAGCAGACAAATAGATAATAACCTTTTCATACTCATCCTTTGGAAAAACAATTAAGCCTCCATGCAGACCATCTGTTTTTCCCTTAAATCTAAGGTTACGGTTTCCAAATCCGATGTTTTGAAACCGTCTTTTATATTATACTAAAATGAACAAAGGCCGGTATAGGTTTCAAAAACCGGCGGATTTTTTCTATTCCAATACCGCCCGGATCCGGCGGACTCCGGCGGAGGAGGATTGTTCTTTTTGTATTTTGAAGTTCCCCAGGATGCCGGTATGCTCCACATGGGGGCCGCCGCAGACTTCTTTGGAAAAATCCCCCATGGTATAGACCTTTACCTGGGATTCGTATTTTTCCCCAAAAAGGGCGGTGGCCCCGGAGGCCTTTGCCTCATCCAGGCTCAGCACCTCCATGGTAACCGGGAGGTCCCGCCGGATCTGGTCGTTTACAATGGCCTCCACCTGGGCAAGCTCATCGGCGCTCATGGGGGCGCCGTGGGAAAAGTCGAACCGCATCCGTTCCGCGGTGATATTGGACCCCTTCTGGGCCACATGATCCCCCAGGACCAGCCGGAGGGCCTTGTGCAGCAGGTGGGTGGCGGTGTGGTATTTTACCGCCATTTCTCCCTGGTCCCCCAGGCCCCCCTTAAACACCTGTTCGCTCCCCGCCCGGGAAAGTTCCTGATGTTTCTTAAAGGCCTCGTCGAATTCAGCCCGGTTTATGGTCATCCCCTGTTCCGCCGCCAGTTCTTCGGTCAATTCCAGGGGGAACCCGTAGGTGTCGTAGAGTTTAAAGGCCAGGCGGCCGGACATGATCTTCCGGGGGTCCTTTAAGAGATTGGGGAGGAGTTTTTCAAATTCGTGTTCCCCCTTTTGGAGGGTTTCCAAAAATTTCTCCTCCTCCTTATCAAGCTCCGTGATGATAAAATCCCGGTGTTCCGCAAGTTCCGGGTAGGGCCCGGTAAATTTTTTTATCACCGCTTCGGCCACGGAAGAAAGGGGGCCTTCCATCTCCAGTTTGCGGCCGTGCCGTACCGCCCGGCGGACGAGCCGGCGCAGTACATACCCCGCCCCCACATTGGAGGGGCTTACCGCCTTGGGGTCTCCCAAAATAAAAACCGCGGACCGCACATGGTCGCAGATGATCCGGATCGACCGGTCCTGGTCCCCGCCGGCTCCGTATTTGCCTCCCGAGGCTTTTTCCACCGCCTCAATAAGGGGGATGAAAATTTCCGTATCATACACCGATTTTTTCCCGTTCAGGATGGTGACGGTCCGCTCAATACCCATGCCCGTATCCACGCAGGTCCGGGCCAGGGGGATATATTCACCCCCGGCGTTTTTATTGTACTGCATGAACACATCGTTCCAGATCTCAAGCCATTTTCCGCAGGAACAGCCCGGGCCGCAGTCCGGGCCGCAGGGTTCCTTGCCCATATCGATAAACATCTCCGAGTCCGGGCCGCAGGGCCCGGTAACCCCCGCGGGGCCCCACCAGTTGTCGGA
>JAITBE010000068.1 GCA_031283755.1 Spirochaetaceae bacterium | reverse complement strand
GTCCCCCAGCGCGGTTAAGCGCCGGGGGGTTTATAAAGAGGACATACACATTGTAATTATTGCCCCAGTGGGCTATAGTTATTAATGCGTATGTGCAGCCCCGGTGGCAGCGATTTCCTTGCTACGGTTGTACGCTGCTCCGGGGTCCCTCTTTTAGAAACCCAATATATTTGACGGCCCCGGACAATGCCCGGCAACCCATATTTTTTTTACGAATTCCTACCCATAATTATATCACACTTTGGTCCGGAAATCTTGTTTTTTTGAAAAAAATTTAAAAAAAATGCAAAAAAAGACGCCATTTTGTAATTTATCGGTTAAAGCCCGCTGGGGAGGGGCAATTCCCTCTGTTCGCTAGCCTGTAGAATTCGCCTACGGAGCCCGAGGTCTCCTCCGGCGAGGAATTCCAGAGACGCTCACGGAGGGAATTGCCCCTCCCCAGCGGACTTTAGCCGGGGGACGCAAAATGGCGCCATTTTGGCGCGGGGGAAGATGCCGGGAAGGATAGTGAAAACACCGGTAAGGGCGCAGTATTGATACCCCAAACCGATGTTTAGTAGAAGCCATTGCAGAAATTGAAAAAATATTGCAAATATCCCGATCTTAACGGTACAATTTACAAAACATGACCATTGCCGGGCCCCGGAATGAACAGATTCAGCGTATATTAAGTTATTTGAACAGCAACTTATGCAAACCTATTTCACTGGATCAGCTTGTACAGAAATTTTATATCAGTAAAAATCATCTGAATGTTATCTTCCGTAAGGAAACGGGAACAACGGTCAACCAATACATACGGATAAAAAGGCTAGTCCTGGCCCGGCAGGAAATACTGAAAGGCTCTACTGCCGAAGAAGCAGCATACAAAGTAGGTTTCAATGACCCTCCCGCAACGCCGTCATCTCCGGTTCCCGCAGGGTAACGCCCCCCCCTCCCCCGGCCTCTTCCCCCCTCGAAACCGGCTGCTTTTTGCCCGCCGGCCATGCCGTGGGCGAGGGGAAATCCCCCCATGAGCGGCTCTGGAATTCCCCGCCGGAGGAGACCCAAGGAACCGCAGGTTCCCGGGCTCCGCAGGCGGACTCCACAGGTTAGCGAATGGGGGAATTTCCCCTCGCCCACGGGTATTCGCCAGTAAGGCAAAAAGCAGCCGTACTGTGATTTTTGCAATGTTTTCAGTGATTCCGGCAATGGTTCTTATGGGAAATATATCGTATAATAAGGTGAGGTTTTTTCAAGGTCCGGCGGAACCATGATTTTGAAAGACAAGTTCTACTTGCCAAACAGCCTTTTAGGGGAAGACCTGACTTTTAACTTTTTCCAAGAGTTTGTCCCAACCACCGGGTTTTGGAACAAATTCTATGTTGCATAGGACACTCTGGCCTATAAATAGGAGGGCCCGTGAATCTGTATAAAAAGATAGTTACCCTGATATGCGCCGTATTTGAAATTATTGCCGCCCTTAGTTTGGGCGCCATGCTGGTGGTGGTTACGGTACAGGTCGTGCTGCGGTATTTCTTTAACAATGCCCCGGGCTGGTCGGAAGAGCTGGCCAAACAGTTTATGATCCTCTTCTGTTTTATCGCCATGGCCCTGGGGGTCCGGGACAAGATCCATATCGCCTTGACTATCATTGTGGACCGGGGTCTAAAAAAGCTTATTCTGCCGCTGGAGATCCTGGGAAAGGTTCTTATACTCATCATGGGGATCATGATGAGTATCAATATGGGGCCTTATTTCACCAAACTCAAAGACAACCGCCTGCCCGGAACGGGTATTCCGGTTGGATGGGAATATCTTTTTCCCACCATGGTGGGGGTCCTTATCGCCCTGATTGCGGTCTATCAAATATACGATCATTTCAAATACGGGAGTGACGAGAATCAACTGAAACAAGACGATTTTACCAAAAAGGATGCCACCCTATGACCGTCGATCCTGTTGCCATTACCCTGCTGTTGGGGCTTTTTGCCCTTTTGATTATCATCAAATTCCCCATCGCCTTTGCCCTTGCCTTTTCCGCCTTTGCCACCGCGGCGTACAAGGGAATTTCCCTAGGGGCCATTACCCAAAAAATGGTCAGCGGCGTGGATTCCTTCTCCCTCCTGGCGATCCCGTTTTTTATCCTCGCCGGGGAAATCATGGGGGCCGGGGGCATTTCCGACCGGCTGGTCAAACTGGCGGATGTCCTGGTGGGCCGGATGCGGGGCGGGCTGGCCATGGTAAACGTGGTCGCCAGTATGTTTTTCGGCGGTATTTCAGGGTCCGCGGTGGCGGATACCTCATCCCTGGGCCCCCTTGAAATTGATATGATGAAAAAACAGGGGTATGATACGGATTTTTCCGTCTGCGTTACCATCGCCAGCGCCTGCCAGGGGGTGCTGATCCCGCCGAGCCACAACATGATCATCTACGCCGCGGCCATCGGGGGCCTTTCGGTGGGAAAACTGTTTATGGCAGGGCTGGTTCCGGGGATACTCCTGGGGTTTGGCCTGATGGTCCTCTGTTATATCATGTCGGTAAAACGGAACTACCCCCGGGGAGGAAAATACAGCCTAAAAGAGGCGGCTAAAATTATCGCCGACAGCCTCCTGGGGCTTTTTACCGTGGTTTTGATCATCGGCGGGGTGTTTACCGGCATCGTTACCGCCAATGAATCATCGGTGTTGGCCTGTATCTGGGGATTTATCGTAGCGATCTTCTTTTACCGGAAGATCACGATAAAAAACCTGTGGCCCATATTGAGGCGCACCCTCCGAACCTTGGCTATGGTGATGACCCTGATTGCGGCGTCTTCGGCCTTCGGCTATATGATGACCATTCTCCGGATTCCTACCCTTATTACCCAGGGCCTGTTGGGAATAAGCCAAAACCGGATAGTCCTGCTCCTCTTGATCAACTTCGCGCTCCTGGTTTTGGGCTGCGTAATGGACATGGCGCCCCTCATTCTGATCGCCGCCCCTATTTTGGTTCCGGTGGTAACCTCCCCGATAATCGGCATGGACCCGATCCAATTTGGGATTGTAATGATGTTGAACCTTTCCGTCGGGCTTCTGACCCCGCCGGTAGGAACGGTACTGTTTGTGGGCAGTTCCATCGGGGGCATTAAAATCGAGGAAACAGCAAAAGCCATGGTTCCGTTTTACATAACCATGGTTGCGGTACTGATCCTGTTGACCTTTGTGCCCGCCTTCTCCATGACCATCCCGAATCTGATGTTTGGGAAATGACCTGTTTCAAAACTTGAGGTTTTAAACCAGCCTCAATTGACCTGGTATCTGTCCAGCCTTAGGCCGGCAAAAATATTATGTTTTTTGTTAGGAGGAAACTATGAAGAAAATTACGGTACTGCTGTGGGTATTGCTGACATTGGTTATAGCAGGCGCTCCGCTTTTTGCGGGAGGCGGCGCCCAAAGTTCCGGCGGGACCCAGAGTTCCGGCAGCGCTCCCCGGGCCAGGGTGTTCCGGCTTGCGGATAATCAGCCCGACGGCTATCCCACCGTCCTGGGGGATCTGGCTATGGCGAAGTACATAGAAGAAAAAACCAATGGCGCCATCAAAATCGAAGTATACAACAACTCGGTGCTGGGAGACGAAAAAACCACCATTGAACAGACCCAAACCGGGGATATTCATTTTATCCGGGTGGGATTAAATCCCCTGTCTTCAATCAACCCGATTATGAACGCCCTGGCCATGCCCTTCCTGTTTCGGGACCGGGCCCACATGTTCAAAGTTCTCGACGGCGCCATCGGCGAAGAACTCCTGGGTTCCCTGCAGCAGCAGAACCTCCTGGGACTCTGCTGGCTGGACGCGGGGTTCCGCAATTTCTATAACTCCAAAAAGGCCATCAGAACCCCGGCGGACATGGTGGGACTCAAGATCCGGGTGCAGGAAAGCGCCCTGATGATGGATATGATCCGCTTCCTCGGCGCGTCTCCCACCCCCATGGCTTACGCCGAAGTTTACCCCGGCATCCAGAACGGCATCATTGACGGCGCCGAAAACAACTGGCCTTCCTATATCACCGCCGCCCACTTTGAAGTGGCCAAACATTTCACCGTGGACGGCCACATGGCCTCCCCGGAAATGATCCTGATCAATACCGGCGTGTGGAACAGCCTTTCCGATGCCGAAAAGAAGATCGTCAAGGATGGGGCGTTGGAAGGCGCCAAGGTAGAACGGGCCGCCTGGCTTGAAGCGGAAGTCAAATACGAAAAGCAGGCCCGGGACTCCGGCTCCACCATCACCGAATTGACGCCGGCCCAGCACAAGCTCTTTGAGGACGCCCTGGCGCCCCTTTATCAGCAGCCGGCCTACGCATCCTATGCCGACATCATCCGGCGGGTTCGGGCGACCAACTAGTAGGTTGATAAGCTAAATCACAGGATATGGAGAACAAGGAAGAAGAATTTTTAACCACAAGGACGGCGAATAAAGAGGCGATAAAGGGGGAAACGACCTGTTTCTTTCCTTTATATACCATATTCGCCTTTGTGGTTGATTTTTGATTCGCTGAGGGGTTTGATACCCCGTTCTTCAGGGCGGTTAAAAAGGTATCAACCCCGAACGCAACACCTTATGAGAACAACATATGTAAGGTCATATCGATGTTTTTAGTCTAAAGCCTAGTAGCATTTTGTAAAGACAAATGATTGGATATGCTCCAAAGAATTTAACCTCGAACCCGGGCTTCACGAACAAAAGCATGAAATTCAAATGAAAAGTTCGTGCCGGCTGGTGAGGGAACCTTAGGTTCGGGGTTATTTTCTTCTTCGTAGTTATTTATCAGTATCTGTAGTCTTTACGGGCCAGGGGACCCGCGCGGCTCATCAGGTCCGTAACACAACACCGGGAGGCAGGAACAGGTATGACGGGAGACCACAAAAATCAGCAATGGGTATTTTACCAGGATATTACCGGCGAAGAAACCGCCCCGGGGGTGGTTCGGAAAATTCTTGCCTTCTGCGACGCCATGATGTGTGTAGAAAACTCTTTTGAAGCGGGGGCGGTTGGGGCGGTACATAGCCATCCTCATACTCAGATTACCTATGTCGCCTCCGGCCGGTTCCGGTTTACCATTGGGGACGAAGTCCGGGAAGTGGGCCCGGGGGATACCCTCTGCAAACAAAACGGGGTAAAACACGGCTGCCTATGCCTTGAAAAGGGCGTCCTGGTGGATTTTTTTACCCCCATGCGGGAAGATTTTGTGGTGTAGCCGCGGCCCCGCGTTTGTTTTGATGCCTTATCAGCAAAGACCCGCGGACCTTAGCGTTAAGAGTCAAAATGCCGGGGATAAAGGGTACTGTCAACAAGGTAAGAAGGGGGAGCGCCATTGATGTCATAGGATACATCAATTCTGCCCATGATAAGCCGTTTTTGACGCTGCTCCCCCTCGCTTCAACCCCGCGCCGCCCGCAAGCGGGCTTAGGCGGGTTTTCCGCTACCCCCACTCCTTCATTTGCGGGTAACAAATCCTTAATTTGTTGACAGCGCCTGAATTGTGGGTCAGTTTAGCTCTCCGCGGAGGCTCTCTCCTTGTCTATGATAAGCGAAATTTTGCATAAAAGAACCGCCCCCGGTGGCGTGAGTAAAATTCACCAAAATTCCCGGCTGGGAACCGGCTTGAGTTCATGCCGGCCCCCGCTTGGTCACTGGAGGCGGGTCAGGGCCTCATTGGCCAGTCTCTTGATTGCGTCAGTCCACTTAAGGGTGAGGACCACGTTTATGGCGGACCGCCCCTGGGGGTTGCCGGCATCACCAATGGCGGCAATCAAGGCCCGGGTCATCTGCTGATCCTCGTATGTTAAGCTGTTACTCTGAAATTTACCGTTCAAAACCATCAGGAAGGATGAGAGAAGTCTTACCGCCTCATCGGTGCCCAAGGACGCCAGGGCCGCCACGGCATCGTATTTTTCCTCGGTATCTGTCCCCTGCCGGTAGGAACGTTCCAGCAGGGAATATACGGCGGCATCTTCGGTATGGTAATGGTTGATCATACCTATCGCCTGCTTACGGATATTGGTTAATACCGCCCGGAACCGGCGGTCACTGGTGGGCAGCCTCCAGCCTTCTACCAGGGCCGCCATCGCCACATCGGCCTTGACCGCGGGGGAAGCTTGGGTACTGTCTATCTTTTGCAGGGCTTTGTACTTGTTTTCATAGGAATAGGAACTGTTCCGGATAATCGAGATATAGGGCTCCGAAGGATCTTTTGCAATGACCGCCAAGGATGCCTCGGCCTGTTTTTGTACCCGGTCCGAATACCACCCCGCGGAAGCAAGATATACCGCTATAGCCGCCTGCTTCCAGAGTTCATCGGGAAGATCCCGGTAATTTTCAAGGGCGAGAATCGCTCCATAGGCAATCCGTTCCCCTCCCTCCCGGTCCGGAATGGGCTGGACGTTCAGGTCCTGAAGGGTTTGGAGTACATGGGGAAAATAAGTAACCGCCTCCGCTTTACCCAGGGCGATCATGGCATCGGCCTTTACCAGCGGATTGGAAAAAATCTCAACCGTTTTCCACAAATTTCCCCCGGCGGCGGTATATTTTTTATCCCCCAGCACCCCCGCGAGAAACCGGGCGGTGGAATCGGCGGCGACCCGTTCCTGGGTTATTTGAGGGTTGGGATATTCCAAAATCAGCCGGTTCAGGGCGTTGGCAAAAAACTCCTCCGAATCACTTAAATTCGCCTTTTCCACCTGTTCCAGGATACTCAACCGATCGGAAACGGTTTCAGCGCCGTTATAGAGATACGTATAAGTTGCCAGATCCTGGGATACTCCAAGGGCAACGACCATCGTAAGTAAAAAAATAATACAAAAAAAATGTTTCATAGGGCTGGTTCCTTTACATATAATTATGGATAATGTACAAAATTATACCCAATAATCCAGATCAGATTATATTGTACCACATAATTGATTATAGTAAATGGTCCTAAGGGTCATTTTTTATATTGAGCCTTTTTCAAAATTTGAAAAAGACAAGGAGCGTTTATGACTATCGCCGGAAACCGCATCATCGATGAGCAGGGGAGGACCCTTTTGCTCAGGGGCTGTAACCTGGGGGGGAGTTCTAAATATCCCCTTCATCCGGACGGTCAAAGCTGGCGATCCGAATCCCTCTCAAACCCTTCGGGGGTATCCTTTGTGGGACGGCCCTTTCCCGAGGAAGAGGCGGCGGCCCATTTTGACCGGCTCCGGCGCTGGGGCCTTACTTTTACCCGGTTTATAATAACCTGGGAAGCCCTGGAACATGAAGGACCGGGGATCTACGACGAGGCATATCTGGCCTATCTAAGAAAAATTTTTCTTATAGCGGAGCAAAAGGAGATTTCCGTTTTTATTGATCCCCATCAGGACGCCTGGAGCCGCTGGACCGGCGGAGACGGCGCTCCGGCCTGGACCATGGAAAAATTGGGCATCAACCTGGACAACCTGGACGCCGTGGGGGCGGCCTTGACCCAGCAAAATTACCACCGCTTCAACCGCGGCCCCTATCCCCAGATGATATGGCCCGTTAATTATAACCGTTATGCCGCGGCAACCATGTTTACCCTGTTTTTTGCGGGCAACACCTATGCCCCGGGGGTCAGGATAGAGGGAAAACCGGTCCAGGATTGGCTTCAGGAACGATATTTCGCCGCCATGCGGCACTGTTACCGGCGTTTAAAAAATTGCAAAGCCATCGTAGGCTGGGGAACCATGAACGAGCCCCATCCGGGTTTTATCGGCTCCCGTGACTGCGGGGACCTGGAAAACTGCCTCACCAAGGCAGGCCCCATGCCAAGTCCTTTTGCCGCCATGGCCGCCGCCTCAGGCCGCCCGGTCCGGGTACCGGTCTATACCATGGGGTTGACGGGAATACGGGTCAAGGGTTCCCAGACCCTCAACCCCGAGGGGTTGTCCCTTTTTACGGAAGGTTTTACCTGTCCCTGGAAGCAGGCCGGGGTTTGGACCGACGAAGGGGGGGAACCCCGGCTCCTCAGGAAGGATCATTTTGCCTTTTATCAGGGAAGGCCGGCGTTGTTTGCCGGGGATTTTCTTAAACCCTTTATGAACCGCCTTATAAACCGGCTCCGGGAAGTACGGGAACAGACGATCTTTTTTGTTGAGGGGGTTCCCATGGGGGAACAACCCGCCTGGAAAGCGGAGGATCCTCCGGTGGTGGTAAATGCCTTTCACTGGTATGACGGCATTACCCTCTACACCAAATCTTTCCGCTCCTGGTTTTCCCTGCGGCTTGATACCGGGAAACCCCTGTGGGGCCGGAAAAACGTAGCCGCCTATTTTTCGGAACAACTGGGCCGGGGTGTCAGCTGGACCCGGGATCACATGGAAAATATCCCCTGTTTTTTGGGAGAATTCGGGTTTCCCTTTGATGTAAACCGCAAACGGGCCTTTAAAACCCGGAACTACCGCATCCACGAGAAAGCCCTCTCCATGTATTATGATGCCATAGACGCCCATCTGCTCCATTCCACCATCTGGAATTACACCGCCAATAATACCCATGAATGGGGGGACGGCTGGAACAATGAGGACCTTTCTATCTATCACAATGGGGATGGCCGGGCTATGGCGGGCTGGCTGCGGCCGTATCCCATGGCCACCGCGGGGATCCCCCGCTTGTTACGCTGGGACCGGAAAAAGCGGCTCCTCGTCTACCGTTTTATGGCGGACGCCGCGGTTTCCGCTCCCACGGAAATCTATATCCCCCGGGAATATTTCGGCAGCAAACCCGAAATAAAAACCGGGACTTCCCGCACCGGGGTCGAAGAGTTTATACGGACCGAATATCACGCTGAGGCGCGGCGGCTCCTCGTCTTCCATGGGGGGTATGGGGGAGAAGTGGAAATTGTGGTCCGAGGTACCGCTCCATGACGGCGTTTTGCCCCGTACCCGTTAAAGCCCGCTGGGGGGTGGGAGGCGTTGCCCTGTGGGGAACCATAGGCGACGGTGTTGCGGGGAGGGGGTATTGGTTTGCTCCGGTGGGGGCTAGGCGATCGCGGCCTATGTTTACGCACGCTTTGGCGTGGCGTTCTTTTTGGTACGTCGTGCGCCCCCGCCGGGGAATTGGCGCCCCCTGTGGGCTTTACCGGGTACGGGGCAAAACGCCGTCATGGCTTACGAGGGGGAAGCGGCCGGGGGGTGGGAGGCGTTGCCCCGCGGGGAAATCTCCGGAGAGCGGGTCATTGTCTCCGCCCTTTGCAAGGTATCGCCTTATTTGCGTTTGCTTTGAGGTCTGACCCCGCCACTACCAGTAGCGTCTGGGGTCAGACCTCATCCCCTACATCTAGTACCAGTCTCAGACTGTGCCAGGGTCTGACCCCGCAGGGCAGCGCCCCCCACCCTCGGTTTCTTCCCCCACCCAGGCCTGAGGCCATTTTACCTTTTACCCGCTAAAGCCCCGTGGGGAGCGGCAATTCCCCTCGCAGGGCAGCGCCCCCCACCCTCGGCTTCTTCCCCCACCCAAGCCTGAGGCCATTTTGCCTTTTACCCGCTAAAGCCCCGTGGGGAGCGGCAATTCCCCCCGCGGGGCCGCGCGGCCCCCCCCCCCGGGGGGGCCCCCCCCCCACCCGGGGGCCGGGTGGCGGGGTCCCGCGA
>JAITBE010000061.1 GCA_031283755.1 Spirochaetaceae bacterium | reverse complement strand
CCACAACCAAAGTTGAAAATGCTGCAAGGTCTCGGTATCAAGGTAATATTCGCCGGTCAGTACATAGGGCGCGCCTTCCAGGTACGCCGGGTCAGGGGGAAAATCGGGCTTGAAGGCCGAGCTTTCGGAAAAGGTTTCGAGGGCGAACGGCCGCGGGTTAAAGCCCTTCAGGTTTTCCACTTCCGAAAAAACCAGGTCATGAAACCACGTGGTCAGGGCTGCGTCATCTCCTACAAAGTCCACCACCGCCACAGAGGAATCCCGGGAGTTTTGGGCGGCCCCCAAAAAGGTTACGAGGAGGAGGAATAAGACAAACAATAAGAAACGGAAGAAATTGAGCATAAGACTGCCCTGACTCTCCGGCGGCCCGGCGCCTTTGCCCCGGGCAACGGCTTTTATCAGATCTAAAGAACCCGCTTCAAAAGGAATATACTGCCTTATCGCGCCCGCCCGCACCCGTGCAGTGCCATAACCATCCTCTATTCCAATTCCTATTTTTTCATACTTCATTTTTTAATTTCTCCGGGTGTCCCATGGCAGCCAAAATCAATGTTCCCTATTAATCAAGGGGATTATTTTGGACCCCTTCAATCGGTAAATATTTTTCTTTTATTATTATATAAAAAACTCCTGCCCAAGCGAATTCCCGATTTTTCTTTGATGTTGCGTATAATAAATAACTGCCTGCGGGTGAGGAACGGATAAGGATTACCCGCCCTAATGTCTACACTTGCCATGAAACACCTCACTTTACAGTATAGTAATATCAATCCAAAAATCAATATTATTCCACCAAAAATAGATGTCCGGGGATTTCCGTATTTTCTCTTAATTTATCGGTATAATAATGTTTTTTGAGCCCCGGGCGGCCCGGCGTTTTCCGGGGGGGACGCTCCGACAAGTTCTTCGGCCAAGGCCCGGAAGCCCAACCGGCATCGCCATTTTGTTCTCAGAGCGCATAGGCGCCATATATTCAAAATATGCGAAAAAAATGTCAAGCCCGCCCCAATATAAAGAACATTTGATTTCATAGAAGTAAGAAACGGCACCTATACCGGACATAAAATAAATGGATGATACTATACCTTTTTACCCAAATCGTATATCCTATGGGTATTAATAAACCGTAAACAGGATAAGGAACATATATGAATGTAGTTGTCATCGGTGCCCAATGGGGTGACGAGGGAAAGGGCAAGATCGTGGATTATCTGGCCGGCGACGCCCAAATAATCGTCCGTTTTTCCGGGGGGGCTAACGCAGGGCACACCATCGTTACCGGAAAGGAACAATACGCCCTGCATCTGATCCCGTCGGGGGTCCTCTATCCCGACAAAATGGTCGTCCTGGGGGCGGGGATGGTCATCGACCCGACCGCCCTCTTTAACGAGCTGGATATGCTCCGGGAGCGGGGGATCGATACCACCGGCCGGGTCTTTATTTCCGACCGGGCCCACCTCGTCCTGCCCCGGTATATCGAAATCGACAAGGCCCGGGATCAGGCCCGGAAAAAACCCATCGGTACCACCGGCCGGGGGATCGGGATCACCTATTCCATGAAAAGCGACCGGGACGGAATCCGTATCGCCGACCTTTCCTGGAAGGAAAAGATCGCCGAACTTGAAAGCGGTGACCGGGATTTCATCACCCCCTATATTGACCGGCTTAAAGCCATGTCCATAGATTTGGCGGTCTATTTGATGCACCGCAAAAACGCCCAGGTGCTTTTTGAAGGCGCCCAGGGCGCCCTGCTGGACCTGGACCTGGGCACCTATCCCTATGTGTCCAGCGGCATGTCCTGTGCCGCCGGCGCCGCCATCGGCGGATGCGTGGGCCCCCGGCGGCTGGACAAGATTCTGGGGGTCTTTAAGGCCTATTCCACCCGGGTGGGAAACGGTCCCGTCCCCAGCGAATTTGACGACCACGCCGAGGGCGCCGAAGGTTCCCTCTGCCGCTTTATCCGGGAGACCGGCCGGGAATACGGCGTCACCACCGGCCGGCCCCGGCGCTGCGGTTACCTGGACCTGGTGGCCCTCCGCTACGCCTGCCTCACCAATTCCATTGATTCCCTGGTGATGACCCACCTGGATGTCTACGACACCCTGGAGGAAATCAAAGCCTGCATCGCTTACCGTATCGGGGACCGGGTGGTGGAGAATTTCCCCGCCTCCATCGAGGACCTCAACCGGGCGCAGCCCATACTCCGCACCTTTGCGGGCTGGAAAAGGCCCCTGTCCAATGCCCTAACCTACGAAGAGTTCCCCGTGGAGGCCATGGAGTACATCGAATTTATCGAACGGTTCTGCGAAACCCCCATTGATATGGTTTCCGTGGGTTACGATCGTAAGGAAACCATCATCAGGAAAAGCCCGTGGACCCGGTAAATTCGGAGGGGGGGCTGTTTCCGGACCTGTTCCCGGAACAGAGGCAGCGGCCCCAGGCCCTTATCCAGAGGGGAGACTTTTTTTGGGGCCGCCGGTTGTCCGCCCCCCCTGCGCTCCGAAGCGGCTGCGGCTTCGCCCCAGCCGCTTCTCCGCTACCCCCCGGATATTGCTAAAAATCCCTAAATTCTAAGGAGCCGCGGAATGGATAAGATTTTGATCCTGGATTTCGGAAGCCAAACCACCCAACTGATAGGCCGGCGGATCCGGGATTTGGGGGTTTATACGGAGATCATCCCCGGGGACAGTCCCCTGTCCCCGGAAACCCTTGCCGCCGGAACCAACGCCCCGGTCCGGGGGATAATCCTTTCCGGCTCCCCGGAATCGGTTTATACCCCCGAAGGGGCGGCGCCGGACCAGGGGATCTACACCTGCGGCCTCCCCCTATTGGGCATCTGTTACGGCCTTCAGCGGATGACCTATGACCGGGGCGGCCTGGTAGAAGCCCTGCACCAGCGGGAATACGGCGGCATGGAAGTAACGGTGAAGCGGGAAACAAAAGACGAAGACCGAACCCTGAGAAACGGGGAACTCATCCGGAAGTTTCTTGCGGGTTTCGATCCCGCGGTTCCCCTGCAAGCCCTGACCGGTTCGGCCCCGCTTTCCGCTTCACCCCCCGCCGCGCACACCTTCACCGCCTGGATGAGCCACGGCGACAGCCTGACCCGCCTTGCCCCGGGCTTCCGGGAGTACGGCGTCAGCGCCGCCGGGTTCCCCGCGGTGGCGGCCCACGAAGCCGAGCCCTGGTTCGGGCTTCAGTTCCACCCGGAGGTAACCCACACGGAGCGGGGGCTTGAAATCCTCGCGGCCTTTGTTTTTGGGGCCTGCGGCTGTAAACCCGGCTGGACCATGGAGCAATATATAGAAGAAGTCCGCGCCGCCCTGGCGGAGCGGGTGGGCCGGAACCCGGTCCTGCTCCTCATTTCCGGGGGGGTGGATTCCACCGTGGCCGGGGCGCTGCTCCTCAAAACCCTGGACGCCGGCCAGGTCCACCTCATGTACATGGATACGGGGCTTATGCGGAAGGATGAAACCAAAACCGTCAAGGCCGCCCTGGAGCGGCTGGGGGCCCGGCACCTCCACATCGTCCACTGCGAAGAAGAATTCCTTTCGGCCCTCAGGGGCCTGGCCGACCCGGAGGCAAAACGAAAGGCCATCGGGGACCTGTTTATCACTATCCAGGAACGGGAAGTGTCCCGGCTTGGCCTGCCGGAATCGTATTTCCTCGCCCAGGGAACCCTTTACACGGACCTCATTGAAAGCGGCAAAGGTGTAGGAAAAAAGGCCCATCTCATCAAAAGCCACCATAATGTAGGAAGTCCCCTGGTGGATGCCAAACGTAAGGCGGGTCATATCATCGAACCCCTGGACCGGCTTTACAAAGACGAGGTCCGCCGCCTGGGCCGTCTCCTGGGGATAGATGAAGAAGTGGTCCGCCGCCATCCCTTCCCCGGCCCGGGTCTCGCGGTTCGCATCCTGGGAGAGGTAACCCGGGAAAAATGCGGCATCCTCCGGGAGGCGGATGCCATTTATATCGAAGAACTGAAGAATCGCCGCTCCGCCGCCGGGGAACGGCTCTACGATGAGATATGGCAAGCCTTCGCGATACTCCTCCCCGTCCGTTCCGTGGGAGTCGCCGGGGACGTCCGCAAATACGGCTGGGTTCTGGCCCTCAGGGCCATTGTCAGCGCCGACGGCATGACCGCCGACGTGTACCCCTTCCCCATCAAGGACCTGCTGGAGATCTCCACCCTGATCACCAACACGGTTAAAGACATAGGCCGGGTCACCTACGACGTTTCAAGCAAACCCCCCGCGACGATTGAGTGGGAATAGGGAAATAAAATGGGGTTTGCCCAAACCCCTCGCGACGATAGAATGGGAATAGGAAATAAAATGGGGTTTGCCCAAGCCCCCCGCGACGATTGAGTGGGAATAGGGAAATAATGTGGGGTTTGCCCAAGCCCCCCGCGACGATAGAATGGGAGTGAGGGAGTAATGTGGGGTTTGCCCAACCCCCCCGCGACGATAGAATGGAAATAGGGAAATAAAATGGGGTTTGCCCAAACCCACCGCTACAATAGAGTGGGAATAAGGAAATAATGTGGGGTTTGCCCAAACCCACCGCGACGATAGAATGGGAGGGAGCAACAGGAGTTTGGCCTTCTATGCGTTTACTTTGGGGTCTGACCCCGCCCGTGTGAAGGACAAGCATCTTTGGGGTCTGACCCCGCCGGGATCGCATCCAGGGACCCCGCCACTAGCAGCAGCGGCTGGGGTCAGACCTCACCCCCTACATCTAGTACCGGCGACAGACTGTGCTAGGGTCAGACTCCTCCCGGGGGCTCAGACCTCCTTGGTGGGGTCAGACCTCCCGTTAAGTATGTACATGGGGGTTTGCCCAAACCCCCGCTACGATAGAATGGGAATAAGGAGTAACATCACTGTCAACAAATTAAGGGTAGATGAAGGAGTGGGGATAGCGGAATAAAAACGTTTACGCATTTTTATTTTCGGAGTTTTAAGGGAAACCGCCGGAGCGGTTTCCCTTAAAACTCCACACCGGAAGGCGTTTTTATGGAGCGAGGGGGAGCAGCGTCAAAAAAGGCTTGTCATGGGCAAAATTGGTACATCCCATGACATCAATGGCGCTCCCCCCTT
>JAITBE010000006.1 GCA_031283755.1 Spirochaetaceae bacterium | reverse complement strand
GGCGAGGTATGAGGGGTTAACGGTTTCCGCCGCCAGGGTCAGACCCTCCAGGGCGCCGGTTTTGTCATCCAGGGTAAAGGAATAAATTCCCCGGCCCCCGTAGGCCCCTTCGGTATAGGTTCCGATAAATCCGGTTTTTTTTTCGCTCATCCCTTACTCCGCAATCCGTTTTTCTTTCCGCCTCTCCAACATCCGGTAAACCACGGGAATAAAAAACAAGGTGATAAAGGTGGAGCTGAAAAGGCCGCCGAAGATACTCTGTCCCAGGGGGGCGTAGATCTCCGAGCCCTCCCCCATCCCAATGGCCAGGGGTCCCACCCCCAGGAGGGTGGTCAGGGTGGTCATCAAAATAGGCTTGAGCCGGGATACGGCCCCGGCGATGATCGCCTCATCCAGGGGCATCTTATCCCGGTCCCGGAGCAGGTTCGTATAATCGATGAGGACTATGGCGTTATTCACCACTACCCCCGCCAGGGCGATGATCCCCAAAAGGGATACGATGTTTAAGGAGGAGCCGAACGCCAAAAGCCCGCCGCTGATGCCTATCATCGTAAAGGGAATGGAAGACATGATTAACAGGGGCTGGGAAAAACGCTCAAACTGGATCACCATCACCGTATAAACCAGGAATATGGCTATGGCTAAAACCAGCATCAGGGACCGGAAGGAAGACAAAAGCTCCTCGGTGGTACCCCCGATTTCCCAGCTTACCCCGGGAACCAGTCCCCGGGAGGTGATGAGCCCCGTAACCCGCCGGGAGGTTTCCCGGACATTGGGGTCCCGGAGGGCCGCCTGTACGGTAACAGCCCGGGCCTTGTTGCGGTGGACAATTTGGGATATCTTTTCTTCGGTTTCCAGCTCCGTAAAATTCGCCAGGGAAACCACCCGGCCGTCCACGGTGTTGATCTGCAAGCCGTAGAGTACGTCCAGGGGGATAAACCCGCCGCTCAGGTTGGTCTTTAATTCTATGGAAATATTTTCACTAAAGCTGCTTTCATCCGTCCCGTAATAGGAACCCAGGGTAAGGCCGTTAAATATGATGCGGTTCATCATGGCGGTTTCAGAGGAGGAGAGGCCCAGAACCCCCAAATACTGATGGATCAGGGCCATGGACATCTCCCGCTGATTGAGGCGGATGTTATTATCGGTGTTTATCACATTGGGGTCCAGGGCCATATACTGCCGGACCTGTTCCGCCCCGGCGATCACCGACTCCAGGTTATTACCGGAGACAATCACCACAAACCCTTCGCCCCCGGTCGCCAGGGAAAGGAGCTTGGACACCCCGCCGTTGCTCACCGTAACCTTAAGGTCCGGGATACGCCGGTCTATTTCATCCTGCAGTTCGTTGATGATGCGGGTAACATGCCGCTTCCTGGATTTTGCCGGGGAGAGTTTGAGGCTTCCGTAGGCCCGGTTGGCTTCCTGCCAGGAACCAAACAGGTCCGCCTGGCCCACCACAAAGTAGGAGGATTCAAGCTCGGGAACCAGGACCCGGATCTCTTTTTCCAGCAGGGCGGTCTTTTCCCTGGTCATTTCCAGGGTATACCCTCCGGGAGTTTCCAGGGTCAATTCAAGTTCCGCCATATCCGTCTGGGCAAGAAATTCAAACCCCAAAATCCTAAAGGATAAAACACTCAATATGAGGAGGATCACCGTCCCGGTCAAAAAGGATTTTTTTGAGGCCAGGGCGCCCCGGAGCAGCTTCCGGTAGGCTTGGGAAAGCCGGTCCATGCCCTGCTCCACCGGCGCGGCGATCCGCCGGCCGAAACTTTTTGGTTTTTCCTTTTTCAGAAAAAGGGCGCAGAGAAAGGGGACCACGATGATAGCCACAAACAGGGAGCTAAACAGGGCGAAAATAATGGTCCAGGCCACGTCCCGCAGGATAACCCCCGCCAGGCCGGATAAAAAGAGGATGGGAAAAAAGGCCGCCAGGGTGGTCGCGGTGGAAGCCACCACCGCCCCCCCTACCTCGCTGGAGCCCAGGGACGCCGCTTCCCGCCGGTCCATTCCCGCGTCAAAATGGCGCTGGATGTTTTCCAGGACCACAATGGAGGCGTCCACCACCATACCGATAGCCGCGGTAAGCCCTCCCAGGGTTATCAGGTCCAGGCTTGAACCCTTGGCCCAAAGCCCGATAAAGGTAAAGAGAATCGACAGGGGAATAGCCAGCCCCACAATCAGGGTGGTGTTCCGGTTGTGGAGAAATATAAAGAGGATAACCACCGCCAGGACCGCCCCCAGGATCGCTGACTGGAACACCGCGCTCATGGACAGGGAAATAGTATCGCGGTCGTCTTTAAGGTATACAAAGGAAAGCCCTCCGGCGTATTCCTGTTCTATCCGCCCCAGGATACGCCGGACCTCCCGGCTTATGGCGATACTGTCCCCGTCCCGCTGCTTGGACACAAAAAACACCAGGGAATCCCTGCCGCCGCTGATAACATAGTTGTCCCGGCGGTTTTCCCGGATCTTTACCTCCGCCACATCCCGCACACGGAGGTAGCGCCCCTCCCGGATGGCCAGGACCTGATCCTCAATTTCCCCTATGGACCGGTACCGGCCTTCGGTTCTGATACTCAGGTGGTAGCCCTGGTAAACGCCGTCCCCCCCGGGGAGGGAAACATTGGCCGCGGGGAGAATTTTTGCGATATCCAGCACCGAAAGCTCCGCGGCCCGGAGCAGATCGATGTCCGCGGTGATTTCCACCACATCCCGGCTGTCGCCGTTCATATTCACCCGGGCAACCCCCGGGATCCGGGATAGGGTGGGGACAATTTCATCCCGGCAGAGGGTAGATAATTCACTCCGGCTGCCCTGCCCCTCCGCCAGGATGGTCATAATGGGGAGTTGGGAGGTACTGTACAAAAAAATCTCCGGGGGGGAGCTGATATCGTCGGGAAGTTCGTCCATGACCCCGTTGATTTTTTCCCGGATATCGGGAATTTTACCGTTGGCGTCTTCGTTATACCCCAATTCCAGGGTGATTAGGGAAACCGAAGTCTGGGAAATGGAACTCATCCGGTTCAGCCCTTCCAGGGTTCCCAGGGCGTCCTCCAGGGGATTGGTGATCTCCCGTTCAATGTCCGCGGGGCCGACCCCCGGCCAGGTGGTAACTATCGCCAGGGTGGGGAGGCTCATGTCGGCGATAAGGCTACGCTTCAGACGCAGGGCGGCGATCACGCCGAAGACCAAAAGCACGATGAGGCTCATCAGGATAACCTTGGGGTGCTTAATGGCGTAATCAGCGATTTTCATGGGCCGGAAACTCCCGGTGTATCCGGTACATCAATCGAAGATTCCGTAAGAATAGCAACCCCCTGTCCCGGGGTAATAAAATGCTGGCCTTCCAGAATAAATTCCCGGGCTCCCCATTCCCCGGGGATACGGAAAAAATTCTCATTAAAAAATTCCGGAATATACTCCGTATATTGGGCCCGCTGTTGTTCGTCCACATACCACAGGCGGTTTTGGGAACCTAAAACCCGGAAGGGGAGGTAATACACATCCTCCTGGCTCTCCAGGACGAAGGAGATCTTGACGAACATCCCCGGCCGCAGGCCGCGGTAGGCGGCGCCGGGAATGGCGTATTCCACCAGGAAACTCCGGGTTTCCGGGGACACATAGGGGGCAAGGCTCAAGGGCGCAGGGTGGAATTCCTCATCCCCCAGGGCGGGGACCCGGAGCCGCACGGGCATATCCTCCCAATGTTCCGCGAAAAACCGGTAGTGTATCTCCGGAACCGGCGCCCGGATCCGGAGGTCCTCCAGGTCTCCCAGGGTTACCAGGGGGGTTCCGGCATTGACCATGCCGCCCTGGGTACTATGGCGGATCAGGACCACCCCGTCTATGGGGGACCGGATCAGGGTATAATCCCGGTTAAGCTGGGCCAGATCGTATTGGGCCTTGGAGGATTCATAGACGGTCCGGGCCTCTTCGTATTGCTGCCGGGTAACGGCCTGACTGGCATATAAGGCGCTGATCCGCTGCCAGGTTGATTGGGCGGTGGAAAACGCCGTCTGGGCCTGGAGATAGGTAAGGTCGTAGGGGGCGGAATCAACCTGGGCGACCACCTGATCTTTGACCACCGGCGTGCCCGGGTCCGCGTCCAGGAACAACAGGGTCCCCGCAACCCGGGGTACCAGGGTAAGAAGCCGGCCGGTTTCCACTTGGCCGCTCAATCCAATGGTTTTTTCGATCCGCCCCCGGCGGGGACGGACCGTAATCACCGGGGCCAGAAATTCATCGGGTTTTTCGGCGGTTTTTCGCAGGATAATCCAACAGACCAAAATTAACAGGAGGATTAAAACAAAAAAAATCCCGAATTTAACCGGGGAAAATCGCCGTCCCTTGCCGGAACTCATCTATGCAAAAGATCTCCTTTGAATTACATTTTTATTATGGCTATAAAAAGCATATTCAAAAAACGAAAAAACCACAAGGCCGCCCCGGAGCTACTATGAAACCACGGTTTTCCCGGTGGATTTTATGGTTTCTGGTTTTTTCGTATCCCCTGGCGGGCCAAAATACCTCCGGCCCCGGTGAGGTTTGGAACCGGGACCGGCTTTTATCCGCGGCCATGGCGGGAAACAACGCCTACCTTTTGTCGGAAAGCCGGAGCCGGGAAGCCCGGTCGGTCCTCTCCGCCGCCAAAGCCGCCCGCCTGCCGGTGATACGGTTCAGTTCCAACCTCAGCTATTTGATCAATCCCCCGGAGGTTACCATCAAAACCGGCTCCCTCTTTCCCGGGGGTACCATACCGGTGAATACCAGTGTTCCCCCCATGCCTCCCATGACCACCAACCTTCCCTTCCCGGCCCTCCCCGAGACAGACACCGCCATACGGCTGCGTGAAAACACCCAATACGAATTCAGCCTCAGCCTGGAACAGCCGGTTTTTACCTGGGGACGGATCCACAACTCCGTCAAAGCCGCGGATCTGGGGAGCAGGGCCTCGGTGCTGGAGATGGAGCAGGAAAAACGGAACATCCGGACCGCCCTGGACGGGCACCTCTATACCCTGGGCTTTCTAACGGAAATCCGGGGGTTTCTGGCGGAACAGCGCCGTTGCGCCGAACGGCTCTCGGTCATCGCCGAAGAGAGTTATGCCGAGGGCTTCCTCCTCCAGGGGGACCTCCTTTCGATCCGGCTCCTGGCATCGGAACTTACCCTGGGGGATTACCAGATCACGGAGGCCTGGGAGTCGAGTTTCCGGACGGTTAAGACCCTCACGAGCCTGCCGGGCCTTACCCCGTCCCAAATCAAACCGCCCTCCCGGGAGGGCCTTGCCCGGGACAGCCTTGCCTTTTCCCGGGAGGACACGGAACGGCTCCTCGCCAAGGCCCGGGCGGAAAATGTGGGGCTCAAACTCCTTTCCCTCCGCGGCCAGGCCGCGGACCGGCTCCTTGCCGCGGCCAAAGGCCAATACTACGGCAAGCCGGAACTGGGCCTTTTCCTCCAGCTGACCTATGGCGGCCCGGATTTCCCTTTTATCCAAAGGGGCTGGAAAACGGACAATAACCTCGGCCTGACCACCACCGTGGGGATCCGCAGCCTCCTCTTTGACGGGGGAAACGTCCACCATACCATACGGCAAAAGGAAGAAGCCCTGGTCCAGGCCCGGCTTGCCGAGGAGGGAAGCCGCCGGGAGCTGGAAGAGTATCTGGAAAAGGCCCTCCTCAGCCTGGAAGTATCCGCCCGCCGGCGGGAATATCTTTCCCTTAAAATAGAAACGGCCCGGGTCCGCAAGGATACGGCGGAAGCCGCCTGGAAAAGCGGCTACGGGGAAGAGCGGGAATATCTGACCCAGGAGATCTCCTGGCTGCAGGATCGGATAACCCTTCTCCAAGAAGAGCTAAACTCCCTGATTACCGCCCTGCAGTTGGAAAATGTGACGGGTTTTTGAAAAAAAAACCCCGGCCCCCTTCACAGGGAGCCTGGGGATGGGAGCTTATGTTGAAAAGCGCCGCTCAAGACCGCGGAGCTCTGCCCCGCGGAGGCTTATTTTTGGGCGGCGAGATCCAGCTCGGCAAGGGCGGAAAGTTCCGTTTCCCTGTCAAAATACCGCGCCTTATCCATGTGGGGTACAAAATTGGCGGTTTCACCCACTTTGAATTCATGGTGAGGTTCGGTACGGGCCACCAGGGGCTGGGTCGGGGTGGTGAGCCAGAGGTGAATGTCCGCGCCCAAGGGTTCAACCACGGTGATCTTAACCGCCATATTGTTTTCCGCGCCGGACTTTTCCGTAAAGGTAAGGTCTTCGGGCCGGATACCAAAATAGATTTCCTTTCCCACGTATTTTTTAAGATACTCCACATGCTCCTGGGCGGGTTTTATATCAAAAGAACCCTCCTCCAGGATGATATTACCGCCTTTTTCCGTTACCTTAACGGTGAGGAAGTTCATGGGCGGGGAACCGATAAAGCCGGCCACAAATTTGTTAACCGGATGATTATACAGGTACAGGGGGGAACCGATCTGCTGGATCTTTCCGTCCTTCATAACCACGATCTTGTTGGCCATGGTCATGGCTTCAACCTGGTCATGGGTAACGTAGATCATGGTGGCGTTCAACCGCAGGTGGAGATCGGAAAGTTCGGCCCGCATCTGAACCCGGAGTTTGGCGTCCAGGTTGGAAAGGGGCTCGTCAAAAAGGAACACCTTGGGGTTACGGACTATGGCCCGTCCTACCGCGACCCGCTGGCGCTGACCGCCGGAAAGGGCCTTGGGTTTGCGGTCCAAAAATTTCTCAATATCCAAAATACGGGCGGCCTCGTGAACCCGGCGGTCAATTTCGGATTTTTCCACCTTCTTGATCCGCAGCCCAAAGGCCATATTTTCATATACCGTCATGTGGGGATAAAGGGCATAATTCTGGAATACCATGGCGATATTTCTGTCCTTTGGGGGAACATCGTTCATCAATTCGCCGTCAATATACAGCTCGCCTTCACTAATATCCTCCAGACCGGCAACCATTCGAAGGGTCGTTGATTTACCGCAGCCGGAAGGACCGACCAGAACAACAAACTCTTTGTCTTCGACCACAATGTTGGCGTTATCCACTGCCCGAACACTGCCGTCATACACCTTGCTAATTGCTTTTAATTCTACCTTAGCCATACTGCCTCCCTAAATTCTTGGGTTATTTTATACTTTCAGTTTAAATCCTTATCCGGGATTTGTCAATGAATATAAATTTTTTGTGTCTGGGTTGACCGGTTCGGGTTTGGGATGGCGCTCCTATAAAACCTGCTCGGTCCGTTCGATGATGTCGTCCTGGGTTTCCCGGGAGAGGACATTAAAGAAGGCGCTGTACCCCGCCACCCGGACGATGAGGTCCCGGTGGGCCCCGGGGCGGGCCTGGGCGTCCCGGAGGGTGTCCCGGGAAACCACGTTAAACTGGACGTGGAAGCCCATCAGCCGGTTAAAAAAGGCCCGCAGCAAAGCGATGAGTTTTAGCCGGTCCTCTTCCTTTTCCAGCATCTGGGGGGTAAGTTTCTGGTTGAGGAGGACCCCGCCGGTGATCTCCTCGGTGGGGAGCTTGGACACCGTCTTAAATACCGCGGTGGGTCCCCGGCGGTCCATGGCGTGGGAGGGGGAACAGCCTTCGGCCAGGGGTTCCCCGGCTTTGCGGCCGTCCGGGGTGGCCCCGGTGCCCGCCCCCTGGGGAACATTGGCGGAAATGGAGGAGGTTCCCGCATAGTAGATCCCCCCGACGGGTCCCCGGCCGTACCGGGTGTTGTGGTACTTCTTCATCTCGTCGATATACACGTCATAGGCTTCCCGGATGAGGGAGTCCACATAATCGTCGTCGTTGCCGTATTTAGGGGCCGCGAGGAGGAGCCGTTGAACCCGGAGGTTTTCCGGCCCCTCAAAATTTGCTTCCAGGGCTGTCCAGACTTGGGCCGGGGTCAGGGTTTTTTCCTCAAAAACAGTTTTTTTGATCGCCGCCAGGGAATCGGCCAGATTGGCGATCCCCACCTGGAGATCGCTGATAAAATCGTAGACCGCCCCCCCTTCCTTGAGGTTAAGCCCCCGTTCCAGGCAGTCGTCGCACAGGGCGGAGCAGAGGATGTCCGCGGTGTCCTGTTCCAGCACCGTATCCGCCACGGAATCGATGATTACGCATTGGCGGGTGAATTCCCGGATGATCCGGTCCCAGGCGGCCATCACCTCGTCAAAGGAAGTCATGTCCCGAAAATGGCCTACCCCCCGGCAGAGCCGGATCCCCGAAGCGGGATCCACCCCGTCGTTCATGGCGATGAGCAGGGATTTGGGGAAGTTGAGGAAGCTCATCCCGGTACAGCGGTACCCCCATTTACCGGGGACCGCCACTTCCACGCAGCCGATGGCGCTGTAGTTGTAGGCGTCCTCCGGTTTTACCCCCTTCTTGATAAAGGAGGGGATGATCACCTCGTCGCTGTTGAAGGCGGGCATCCCGAAGCCCAGGCGGACCACTTCGATACATTCCGCCATAAA
>JAITBE010000005.1 GCA_031283755.1 Spirochaetaceae bacterium | reverse complement strand
GGGGCAGTCCTTCTAACCATGTATCTGCGGGCCTCCGAGGACGGGAAAGAAAAAACCGTTCTGCAATGGGACTCTTCTGCCCACACTTTCACCCTAGACAAGGAGTACCGCGGTATTGGACGGCGGGAGAAGATCCATATTCCCCTCAAAGAAGACGGGAAAAACGATATTGATTTGCGGATTCTTATTGACCACTCTTCGCTGGAATTGTTCCTCTCTGGCGGGAAGTATACCGTCACCAACTGGATCTTCCCTCAGCCCTCGTCCTTTTTTTACGATATTTTTGCGGAGGGAAGAGAAATTTTCATTCCGGACATGAGGATCATTGAGCTTGGCTAAGATCCCCGTCCCTGTTTGGTGGGGGCGAGGATGCGTCCAGGTGATGGCCGATTCCTCGTTTTTTGTCCAAGATAGGACTGGTACGATACGGTAGACGCGAAACACTATCACTTTCAGAACCGCACGGTTCAGGGGGGGCTTTTTATGGTACTGTTAGCCGATGCCTGGGCTAAAGCCCTTTGATCCATGCGTTGAGTTTATTGACAACTTCCTGCCGTTCCTGTTTTGCGGGGTTAATAAAATCTATTTCCCCCGCGAAGGTATTGCCCGGAAGTTTGTTTTTTATCTTGTCAAAAACCTTCCCCTTGCCGCCGGCGTGGCAGCAAAAAAGGGCGATCTTTTTGTTGCGGATCCGCTGTTCCCCCAAAAAAGTATTCAAAGCCGGGGTGGGGTTCGCCGCCCATACCGGGGTGCCGATGATGATAAGATCATAGGCTTCCGGATCGACCGTATAGGGCTTAAGGGAAGGAGTTTCTTTCATGATTACCTGCCTGCCGCCCCAGAGGTATTTTGAAAACCCCTGCCGTTTTTTATCATCCGCCGTCCGTAGTTCGATAAGATCCGCCTCCAGAACGTTTTTTATCAGCTCCGCGATTAAAGCGCAATTACCTTCATAAGAATAATAAATAACCGCTGTTTTCATGGACTAACTCCTTTCATAGGGTATTTTTGTATAGTAATAAAACGGCTTCTAAATGTCAAATACCGGTATCAAGGTAAAAAATACTTTTGTCCTGCATACTGGCCCGGTAACCGTAAAATAGAGTATATTGGGTTTATGGCTGCGGAAGATTTTCGTAACAAGTCCTCTATATCCCTCTTTGCCGCCTATTACCGGCCCCATTGGAAGCTTTTCACCGCGGATATGTTCTGCGCCTCCCTGATTGCCGGGGTAGATCTGATATTCCCCCTGATGACCAAATTGACCATTGAGCGCTTTTTGCCCACGGAACTCTACCGTTTCTTTTTTATTATGATCATCCTCATGGTTTTGTTATATATATTACGGACCGGATTTTCTTACTTTGTTACTTACTGGGGGCATACGGTAGGGGCGTATATCGAAGCGGATATGCGACGGGATCTTTTTAATCATCTTCAGAAGCTGCCCTTTTCTTTTTATGATAACCACCGGACCGGTCATATTATGTCCCGGGTAACCAACGATCTTTTTGAGGTAACCGAACTGGCCCACCACGGTCCGGAGGATCTTTTTATCTCCCTCCTTACCCTTTTGGGCGCGTTTTTTCTGATCTTTTTCATACGGTGGGAGATGGCCGTGGTTCTTTTTGTCATGATCCCCTTCATGGTGATCCATACGATCTTATCCCGGATCAATATGCTCCGGGCCTCCAAAAAAGTAAAGGAACGGACCGCCGAGATAAACGCTTCCCTGGAATCAAGTATCTCCGGCGCCCGGGTCGCCAAGGCCTTTACCAACGAAACCCATGAAACGGAAAAATTTACCCGGGGAAATGAATATTTTAAGTCCGCCAAGAAGACCTACTACAGATCCATGGCCCTTTTTAACAGTAAACTTGAATTTTTGATGTACCTCCTCAATGTGGCGGTGATCGCCGTCGGCGGCTATCTGATCATGCGGCACAAGATGACCCTGGCGGAACTCATCACCTGCAATCTTTTTGTGGCCGCCTTCCTCCAGCCCATCAGAAGGCTGGCCAGTTTTGTGGAACAGTACACCACCGGCATGGCCGGGTTCAGCCGTTTCGTGGACATCATGCGTATTGAGCCTGACATACAGGATAAACCCGGCGCCGTAACAATGGAAGGAATAAGGGGGCGTATAGAATACCGGGATGTAACCTTTTCATATAACCATGATATACGGGTACTGGAGCATATCAATCTTTTTATTCCGGAGGGAACAACCCTGGCCTTGGTCGGCCCTTCGGGGGGTGGAAAAACAACCCTTTGCCACCTTCTGCCCCGGTTTTACGAAATTCGGGAGGGGAGTATAACCATTGACGGCAGGGATATCCGGGATGTCACCCTGGAATCACTGCGGAAAAGCATCGGTATTGTGCAGCAGGACGTATTCCTTTTTGCCGGTACCATAGAGGATAATATACGTTACGGGCGTCTTGATGCGGATCGGGAAGAAATCATCCAAGCGGCCAAAAGGGCGGAGATCCATGACGATATCATAAAAATGTCCGCGGGTTATGACACTATCGTCGGGGAACGGGGGGTTAAACTCTCGGGCGGCCAGAAACAGCGGATAAGTATCGCCCGGATCTTCCTTAAAAATCCCCCCATCCTCATCCTGGACGAGGCTACCTCCGCCTTGGATTCCGCCACGGAACTCAAGATACAACACGCCCTGGAGGAACTCTCCCGGGGACGTACCACCCTGGTCATCGCCCACCGGCTTTCCACCATCCGCAGCGCGGACCGTATTGTGGTGATCGACGATGTGGGCATCCGGCAGCAGGGCAGCCATGGGGACCTTATGACCCAGGGAGGGCTTTATTCGGAACTGTATACCGCCCAATTTACCCATAATAAGGATTCCGCTTAGCGGCTCATTAGGCTAACGATACAGGTAGAGAAACTAACTACGAATCATACAAACCACACGAACAAAAGCAATGATTCGTTGCGAAGGGTCTATACCCCGGAATATTTCATTCGAAATTCCGGTAAAAAAACGAAATTTTTAAATAATTAATGCTCTTTTCTAAAAAAAACTACAATACTACCAAAAGAATTCAGTCCATACTCAAAATGAGTTTAAAACAGGGAGGTATTTCAGAACCAACCGGGTTTTGAAACCGGCTGACAGGGAACCAATCCCGAAACCCGGTAGTTTTAAGGTTGGCTGTGGAAAAAACAGTTAAAAAGGCTGGTTTTTCCTTAGATTTAAGGTATTGCTCCCAAAAATTAAAGTTTTGGGAATATCTGAAGGAGCGGAATAAATGGTAGTTGGTTCATGGATCGTGAGTAAAGAAAATATGCGCTGTAAGAACTGGATTAACGGCATCGAGATAACCTTTACCCTCACTGAAAATAATACGCTCAAGGGTAGGATCAGTTTTATTCCCAAGGGACTATTTAATGAGATGCCTACCACCATACTCCGGGCCTTTTATATTTATAAGATGTGGCGGACTGCTACACATATATTTAAAAAAGTCTATTTAAAAAAAAATCAACACCCCCAGAGATTGTCTCTGGGGCATGTTGGTGCCCCGGATGAACGAAAGCCAGCTTTACGTATAGAGGATAAACCTCTATACGTAAAGCTTCCGGGTGTTCTGCTGCTTGGATTTGTTAAAAAACTCGATCAGTTTTGACAAGCCCGTATCTTTAGTCTTTACAAGGTACTGGTCCCGGCCGGCCGGGAAGCAGCAAACTTCCCGGTCAGTTCCGATCCTGGTTATAGTTTAAATTCCGCTTTTCCCCCGGATCAACAGGGTATAAAAGATTCGGGAACCATTCTGGCCGGTGGAGATCCGGACCGCCTGTACCGGGATAGTACCGGCCTTGTCCCGGATCGCCTGGGTAACCAGTATGGGAACCTTGTAACGGAAGGCCAATTTGGAGAGGAGCCGGGAACAAGCCGCGGCAGGGCCGTAGGCCCGGTAACCGGAACCGGGAATGGGGATAAAGGCGCATTCCCCCAGATCAATACCAAATGACCAGGCCCCTCCCATGGGGGAACCCTTCAAAAGCTCATTGAGAAATTTTATTGCCTGGGCCACCGGACTCAAGCCGCCCTCGTCATAGGCAGGTTCCCCCCGAAGCTTCCGGACCGTCCGTTCCGGGGGAGACCCAAAGGCGATGAGCGCCGTATCCCCCTCCCATCCCGCCATAATTCCCCCGGCCTTTAAACACCATCGGGAAAGCTCCTCCCGAAAGGCGGCCCCGTCCCTGGCGGCGGCCAGGGGATCCCCCTGGCCTTCCCTGGCCGCCAAGGACTCGTTCCTTACGGCGATGACGGCGGAAACCGCCGCGGCTTCCAAAGCCGGGGGATCTCCGGCCCGGAGGAGGGTGTTAAAATAGGCCGGACTTATGGAACCTCCATAAACCCGGCGGACCTGGTCCGCGACACGGCGGTTCATGATCAAAACAAAAAGGGTCGATGTTAGGGTAGCCCCCGCGGCCGCTGTCAAGGGGATAAAGGGGTCTATCCAGTAGGCGCTCAGGATGAAACTCCCGGAGAAAACCACCCCAATGAGGACGGTGAGAAAAAACCCCAGTCCCAGGGAAAGGAGCGGTTCCAATTTGACCAGACACAAGCAGAGGATACAAGCGGAAATCAGGGACCAGAACAGAACGTGCCGGGGCGCCGCGGCCCGGATGACGCTGCCCGAGAGGATGCTGTTGGCGAGGATGGCAGATGCCTCAGTCTCCGTAGGCTTCTGGAGAGTTCCCTGGCCGCCGGGTCCCAAAATACAAAAGGAACCATAAAAGAGAAATTTTAGGGATCCCCGCTTCTCCGCCAGATTATTATATTTTTCCCTGATATCCTGAAAAATCCTGATAAGTTCATCCCGCTGGTCCCGCAGCCGTTGGAGATCAGCTTCTTCCAGGGCTTCGGAGGCCATCTGTTTTTCATACGCTGAAACCAAGGTCATTTCCTCGGGTCCATAACAAAAATCCTCCAGCGAAATAAAATACCGTTCCCGGCTTTCGATCCAGCGGCGCTTTTTTTCCTCGCCCGGTTCCCGGAGGAGCTCTTCCCTGAGGGAAAGGGCATATTCATAAAGAAGCGGCGGATATTTTTCCGGGTTTAATCCCCCATAGATCCCCAGGGAACCCGCGGCGCTGAGGATCTGGTAGAGTTCCTTATCCGCTTCTTCATAATCCAGTAACAAAGACAGGGGAACCCGTTTGAAATCCTGCTTTTCCCCGGGTTTTTCAATTAATATCGCTCCTTTTTTATCCAGGGGAAGGAATAAGGTCTCCCCGTCCCCGGGCTTTACCAGGCGGAGGATAAGACCGTCTGCGGTATGTTCTATTACCGGCGGTTCATACCGGTTTTTGAGGGCGGTGTACACCGGATGTTCGATTTCCCTTTCCCCTAAAAGGACCGGGGCCATACGCCGCAATACCCCGTCAGGATCAGGGTTGAAGGCAAAATATCCTGACCTGTCGGTTTTCCAAACCCGGCCGAATGCGGCCGCGGCTTTTTCAAAAGCCCTGGTTTCCTCCTGCGGCACAAACGAAGACAAAAGCCGCTCCTTTCCCTGTTCGGTGAGGTTTAAGAGTTCCTCCACATAGGACTCGGCTGTTCCGGGGGAAATGGAACCGAGGCGGATAGCCTCAAAGAGGTTCCGGATATTTCCTTTTAAAAGGCCGAATTCCTCATTTAAGCGGAAGCTTAGTTCCGCCGTATTTCCGGCCAGCCCGGAAGAAAGACCCGCTACCGGAATCTGAAGGATCAAAGCCGAGGTCTCAATTTCCATTAAAGGTATCAAAATCGAGGCTGCCGTCTCTGGCTCAATAAAATATTGGGTAAAAGATTCCTTTTGAGGATCGGTTTCTATCAGGATTATTTCGCCGGAGACCGGCGGGGACAGACGGCATGTCCTAAGGAAATCATAAAGAGGACCAAGCCGTGGTCCCGTAAGGATCTCAGCCATCCCCAGGGTACATAAGACGGCGGTCCCAAGGGAAATAAAAAACCGTATCATTTTAGAATTTTTTGTAAAATAAACCGCCATTACCGATTACCACTATCCAAAAATAACATATTTGTAGATTATAATATATTAAGAGGTTTTTTAAAAATATAAGATTTTAAAAAAATTTCATTACTCCGGTAGTTGTCGAAATTTGAGGAGGACCTATGGGGCAGAGAAGATTAGTTTTTTTATGGGGCGTCATGATAAGCGCCCTGCTGTTTTGGGGATGCGCCAAGCCCCCAACGGAAGATATGGAAAAGGCCGCCGCGGCGGTTACCCAGGCGGAAAATGATCCCGACGCGGTCCTCTATGGAGAGAATTCCCTGCTTCGGGCGAGGGACGCCCTTTCCCGAATGCGGACATCGGCGGATTCCAAGCGGTACGACGAGGCCAAGCTCCTGGCCCAAGAAGCCATAGAGGCTGCGGAAAAAGCTCAAAGCGACGGAAGCGCGGGGGCGGTCCGGGCCCGGGAAGAAGCCGGAAGGCTCCTCTTGGAGGCGCAAAATGCCCTGGCCGCCACGGAAAAGACCTTGAATACGGCAAAAAATCTTGATAAAGTGGACGCCGATTTTGATGCCCTTACCAGGAGGCTGGAAGCCGCCCGGAATACCGTCGGAGAAGCGGAAGAGAACCTGGCTGCTAATCATTACCAGGAATCCCAGAATAAAAGCATGGAAGCCCGGGCAGCCCTCGGCGATATCACCGCGGAAATTTCAGGGGCCGTTACGAAAAAATCCCGAAAAAAATGACTTTTTCACTATAGACCTTTCTGGATTAGAAACTATGGTATTGTAAACTTCCATCGGGCGAGCCTCCGTTGAAATAAAGCGCCGCTAAAGATACCGCGGAGCTCTGCTTGGCGGAGGCTCATTTTTTACCGGATAACCAAAAGAACCGGTTCCAGCCCGGAGGGGCGGAACCGGCTCTTTGGTTATTCGAGAGTCTGGTTTAATACCCCGGAGCTCTGCTCCGGGAGGCTCATTATTGGACTGTTTTAAAATGCCGAATTTTGAAACAGTCTTATTTTAAATACAGGGGCCGCTCTTCGTATTTGGTGTGGAGCAGTTCATGGGCCT
>JAITBE010000275.1 GCA_031283755.1 Spirochaetaceae bacterium | reverse complement strand
GCCTCCAGCACCTTTATTTCCAGCCTTCCGAAAAGAAAAGCCCCCAGGCCATAGGAATTTTTCCTGTTTTCTATGGCGGCCAGGGCATCGGCATAGCGTTTTTCCGCGATATACCCCTTGATCCGTACCAGGGTCTCCGGACCCTGCATGAAGAAATTTAACTCCGGCTCCACGGGACCATCCAGGAGCCAGGGGGCAATCCTGCCGGTTTCTCCGGTATGGGCATAAAACCAGCCGGAGACGATGTCGTAAAAAAGAAAGCGGTTTATATAGTCCGTCACTTCCAACTGGGCATCCAGCAGTTTGAAAAACTCATGGATTTTCCCGTATTTTCCCCGGGCAATGGCGAGGCGCAAAAGGTAAAAGAGACTGTAGGTTTCAATTTCGTATTGATTCCGTTTTTGAGCCTTGTACAGGGCCTGATAGGCGAATTTTATCGCGTTATCCAGATCCCCCGTAAAGTAGGCGGCTTCTGTCCGGGCCATATCCGTCATGCCGCAGCAACAGCCGTTCATGGAGGCGATGATATGGGGTTCCGCGTCGGCCATGGCCTGGATATACCGTTCCGGTTCCCCCGGCCGGGCAAGGCCCATCCGGCAGGCATAGGCCACCATATTGGCAATGATAACGCCCCCCTGGAGATCTACCCCGCTCAAGCGGCAGTGGTGACAGGCCTTTTCAAAGTGGCGGGAAAACCCGTAGTCGTGGGTGATGGGACTGTTGAGCATCCCGATAAAGCCCAGGTTGAGGTAGCTGCCGTATAAAACCCAACTGTTATGGGCCGAAACAGGCAGGGCCTCGAACTTTTCTATGAGCATCCGGGCTTCCTCGGCGGCTTCGTCCAGCTTACCCAGGATACAAAGCAGCCGGGTATGCAGGCCCGATGCCCTGGGCCGCTCCCGGTACAGTTCCTCCGGCGCCCGGTCCATGATGTCCAGGAGGAAACGGGTAACATGCTCCGGCAGCGCCTGGGGGAGGGTATATACCACCTCTATCAGCTTTTCATAGGCCCCGGCTTTTTCGTAGTACCCGATGGCGTCCATCTTCTGGCCGTTTTCCGCACACCAATCTCCGGCCCGCAGGTACACCGACCTTTTTTCTTCCTCCGTTAACCGGTCCTGTTTACCGGCAAGATACTCCTGGAACAGGTGGTGAAGCCGGTAGGCGTTCATGTAGGGATCGTACCTGATAAAGGGGCCGCTCTTCTCTATCTCATCGATAAGATGATAATTCTCGGATAGTCTCGTGAGGAATTTCAGGGGAAGCTGTTCAACCATGGAGAATTTGATAAAAAATTTCTGCATATCTTCGGAAAGGCCGGAAAAAATCTCCTGTTCAATCCGGTTGAAGATATTGAGCTTGAGGAAACTGCGGCCGTAATCCTTGCCAGGCCCCCTTTTTAACGCCAGGCCCGCCAGGTATATGGCAAAGGCCCAGCCTTCGGTATCCCGGTAGAGGCCGCGGGCCGCCTCCTCGGGCAGGGTAATGTCCTCCTGCCGGAAATATTCGATCATTTCCTCCTGGGTAAAACGAAGTTCATCCTCGCTTATTCTGGCCAGAAGCCCCTTGGAGAGGAAGCTGACCGTACGCATCGCCGCCGGTTCCTTCCGGGAGATAATGACGGAACTCACATTGCGGAAGGAAGCGTTCATGGATCGTTCCAGAAAATTCAGGACCAATCCGTCACTAATCAGGTGAAAATCATCGAACACAAAGACGTATTTTATATCCGGTTTCATATCCCGCTGGGGAATAAGCAAATACCGGTCGAATTGCCCTTTTGTCTCCGGAAAACCATTGTCCGCCATTTTCGCGGCGGTTTCCGGGTTTATAAAGGCCACCGCCCGGACGAAATTCTCCCAGAACCGCCACCTGTTGTTGTCCCGCTCGGACAAATGGAGCCACGCGGTCTTAAAGGGAGCGTTACAGAGATACGAATAAACCGCAAGGGTTTTTCCGTACCCCGCACCGGCTATCACGGTTACCAGGGGATTCCGGACCGCCTGGTCGAGGAGCTGATGCAGCCGGGGCCGGTTCAGAAGCAGCCGGTTATCCGCCGCGGGCAAGGCGCCATTATAAAAGAACCGTTCTTTAAGTGGTTCATTTTCACTCATTGGTTTTCAATATTCCTTTTGAAACGGCTATCCGCACCGCATCGGCACGGTTTACCGCTCCCAATTTATTATAAATATTTCTGACCACACTTTTTACGGTATTGATGGAAATTTCGCTGTCCTCGGCGATTTCCTCTCTGGTTAACCCCTGGGAAAGACCGGTTAACACCGCCACTTCCCGGGAAGAAAGGCCCGATCCCCGGGATGCCAGGGGATGCCGCCGTTCCCGGAAATACTCCGCCGCCTCAAAGAGCCTTTGGGCGTGGGTCGAGGAACCCCGCCGGATCTTCTCAAGCCAGGGCCGGGGGATGCCGCAGTCTTTTTCCCGGAGAGCCATCTCCATCAAGGTCCGGGTGTCCTTGCCGATTTCGATAAAGCACATATCCAGGGCATTGGGTTCCGCCAGGGTATAGGCCTCGGTTAAGGCCGCCAGGGACCCCGGCTTATCCCCGATCTCCTTGAGGCAGACCGCCTCCAGGACCTTCATGGTGATCTTGCCCAGCAGAAAGGCCCCCGGGCTGTATTGGTTTTCCCGGGTCCCCA
>JAITBE010000131.1 GCA_031283755.1 Spirochaetaceae bacterium | reverse complement strand
GGGGAATACCTGGGGCTGGTTGCTTCAATTTACGGCAAAGGAGTGGCGGATGAAATCGCCGCGGCAAAAATCCGGGCGTTTATTGATTTTCCGGGACCCATCAATGCGGTTCAGGGAGGTACCTACACCGGAAAACGGGCCGTCTTTGAGGTGCCCCTGCTGGACCTCCTGGTTCTGGAAACTCCTTTGAAGTACGAAATCCGCTGGAATTAGGGCCCCGGCCTAAATTAAAAAAGCTGTTTTTTGCCTTGGGCCGTGAATTTGCGTCTTTTTGCTTGTGATTTTTTAATGGAATTTATTCGGAAACTAAGATTTAAGAACCCTATTGGCATTCTAAAACCCGGTTGCTTTGGGAGCGGATCCTATTGCCTTAAAGGGCCCTTTTCTAAAGTAAGTCTTGTCTAACAATAAATAAATATTTATAGATAAAAAAAGTTGGTATTTAGAGACTTGTCTAATTCCTTGAATAGCATTAAAATATAAGTAATTAGAATATGATAATTTTTTATCTATATGAATGGGGGTGTCCATGGCGACAGCTGAAGCAACGCTAACTCGGGATGCGGATAGTCAGGGGGATATTGAATTTCCCCAGGAGTTATCAGCATTTATTAATGAATGGAAGGTAAAACCAGGCAGTTTGATTATGATTCTGCATAAAACCCAGGAAACTTTTGGTTATATTTCCCGGGCCGCGGCGGAAAAACTTTCAAAACTTACGGGAATTCCCCTGGCGCGGATCTATGGGGTTATCACTTTTTATCATTTTTTTAAGACCACCAAACCGGGAAAACATAGGATCTCCGTGTGTTTAGGAACCGCTTGTTACCTTAAAGGCGGTCAGGATCTTATCGAAGAGGCCCGGAATATACTCGGTATAGGCGAAGGAGACGTAACCGATGATGGACTTTTTTCCATTGACCCGGTTCGTTGTGTAGGATGCTGCGGTCTTGCCCCGGTGATAACCGTGGGGGGTGATACTTACGGGAAACTCAGCAAGGAACAACTCCCGGAGATAATCGCCAAATATCAAAACAGTTAAGGGAATCTATTTTACGGCGTATCTTTTATCGAAAATCCGGAGGTTTTTTTTCGCGATGCACTTTACCCTGAGCGACCTCGTTATTGATATTACCCAAAATGCGGTTGAATCAGGGGCATCCTTGGTGGAATTGGAAATCCAAGAGACGGATAAAGAATTCCGGTTTATCCTTAAAGATAACGGCCGGGGGATGAATAAACGTGAGTTGGAACGGGCGATTGATCCCTTTATAAGTGACGGAAAGAAGCACCCCCATAGAAAGGTAGGATTAGGTATCCCTTTTCTTATTCAGACCGCGTTACAATCCGGGGGTGGATATGATGTACATTCAGAAAAAGACACCGGAACTGTGGTAATGGCATGGTTTGACTTGACCCTGACGGATACGCCCCCGGTGGGGGATATCTCGGGTATGTTCAGGACGGTGATGTTATTTGCCGGTCCTGAAGAACTAAACATCCGCCGGTCCCGTTATACGGGAAAGGGGGAAAAATCCTATAAAACCAGTAAATCGGAGCTTCGAGGAGTCCTGGGGGATCTGGAAGATGCGGCATCCTTGATTCTATTGGATCGGTATCTTAAATCACTGGAAGAAGATGGAGAGGGAGAGGAGTAGGATTATGGCAAAATTGAGCTTGGAACAGCTGCGTCAGCTGAGGGATTCCAAAAAAAATGATCTGAGAAGGCGGGAAAGCGCCGGTAAGGACATTCAGATTATCGTGGCCATGGGGACCTGTGGGATTGCCGCAGGGGCAAAAAACACCCTGGAGGCTTTTTTTAAAGCTACGGATACGGAAAACCTGGCGGACAAGGTATTAATCCGTCAAACCGGCTGCATGGGACTTTGCAGTTCGGAACCCACGGTGGAAGTGGTGGTTCCCGGGATGCCCACGGTTACCTATGGTACGGTGGATGCCAAAGTCGCGGGTGAAATCGTAAAAAAACATATTATCGGCCGGGAGCTCCTGGATGGTCACATTCTAAACCAATCCCCGGCGGATGCTAGGTAAAGGGGACATACATGGCATACAATCATTATATCCTTACCTGCGGCGGAACTGCCTGTGAGTCCAACAAGGGAGTCGAAATATACGAAAGACTCTTAGCCGAGGCGGAAAAGCAGGGAGTGGCGGATCAGGTACAGATAGTTAAGACCGGCTGTTTTGGGTTTTGTGAGAAGGGGCCCATCGTTAAGGTCCTTCCGGAAGATTCCTTTTATGTGGAAGTCAAGCCCGAAGACGCCCCGGAGATCATCGCGGAACAGATAGTCAAAGGCCGGGAAGTGTCCCGGCTCTTATACAAAACAGAGAAAAAAAGCACCATCGCGGTGGAGGACATCGAGTTTTACCAGAAACAGGTCCGGGTGGTCCTCAGAAATTGCGGGGTAATTAATCCGGAGAATATCGATGAATACATAGCCCGGGAAGGGTATGTCGGCCTTGAAAAGGCTCTTTTTGAGTTAAAACCCGAAGAAGTGATCGAGGAACTAAAAAAATCCGGACTCCGGGGCCGGGGCGGCGCGGGGTTCCCCACCTGGCTTAAATGGGATCTGACCCGTAAGGTTCCGGGGGACATCAAATACGTGGTCTGCAACGCCGACGAAGGAGACCCCGGCGCCTA
>JAITBE010000258.1 GCA_031283755.1 Spirochaetaceae bacterium | reverse complement strand
GTTCAGGTTTTTTTGCAGGAATCAGAACGGTTTACGGTTCCCGCAACCCGCCTTTCGGACGGGACGCTGAGATTCCTCTGTTTGCTGGCCATACTTTGCCATCCAACCCCCCCGCCTTTGGTTTGTATTGAAGAGCCTGAACTCGGATTGCATCCTGATATTCTTCCCTATTTGGCGGATTTATTAAAAGAGGCGTCGGAGCGGTGTCAGCTTATTGTTACAACACATTCCGATGTATTGGTTGACGCCATGACGGATCAGGTCGAATCCGTGCTGGTGTGCGAAAAAGATGAAGAAGGAACTACGATGACCCGTCTAAGCGCGGAAAAACTTAAACCCTGGCTTGAAAAGTATAGATTGGGCGAACTTTGGACACGCGGCGAAATTGGAGGGACCCGGTGGTAGGTTTAAAAATTTATGTTGAAGGCGGCGGGGATGCCCATATACTTAAAAGGGATTGCAGACGGGGTTTTTCCGAATTCTTGGAAAAAGCAGGGCTAAAAGGCTGTATGCCGCGTGTCATAGCCTGTGGCGGGCGGAGAAAGGCATACGACGATTTTTGCACCGCTATAGGGAACAATGAAAGCGCCATGTTGCTTGTTGACAGTGAATCGCCGGTAGATCAGAATTGTTGCCGGGAAAAAGAGGTGTCAAAGTGGGACCCATGGCAGCATTTAGCAGACCGGCAAGGCGACGGATGGGTAAAGCCGGATAACACTTGCATAACAGATTGTCATCTTATGGTTCAATGTATGGAAACATGGTTTCTTGCCGATCGAAAGGCATTAAAATCTTTTTATGGTACAAATTTTAGTGAAAAGGCATTACCGGCGAAAGAACGATCTATCGAAACAATTGACAAGCAACAAGTATATCAGACCCTCGAAAATGCAACGAAAAATAGCAAAAAAGGTTCATATGATAAAGGCAAACATTCTTTTGAATTGCTCGCCAGTATCGATCCTGCTTGTGTTATTTCCGCTTCTCCATGGGCAAAACATTTTATTGATGAAGTGAAAAAAAAACAAGGAATCGGTAGAGTATAACCAAGGGTATAACATATTTCAAGCCCGGCGGCGGCCGCTTGAGAAAGGTCCTCCGGCACCTACGTCCGGGTATACAAAATACCTCGTTTTGAAATATTACCCAAAGTATCTTTGCATTCTCCGTCCCAGATATTACAATAGAAGATAAGGAGTAACCATGGCCGCATATCAAGATTTTGAACCCCGGTGGTATCACGGGGAGGTCCCGCCCGATTCTTACCGGTCTATCTTTAAATGGGGGAAACCTCTGGATATCAAGATTCCCCGGGAATCCCTGTATAAACTGATGAAAAAGCAATTTGATCTGACCGATGAGGACTTTAAGGAATACAGCGAGAACCTGGGACTGGATAAGGTGCAATTCGATATCCCCGTTAAACTCACGGAGGCCCAGTTGGCCCGGTTTGAGGAAATTGTGGGCAAGGAATTTGTCCGTACCGACGACTATGCCCGGCTTTCGGTTGCCTATGGCAAGACCATGTATGATCTCTTACGGATCCGAAACAAGATCGTTGAAAATATCCCCGACGCGGTGCTTTACCCCGATACCAAGGAGCAGATTGAGGCTGTCGTGGCCTTCTGCGCCGCCGAGAAGATCCCCCTCTACGTGTACGGCGGCGGTTCCTCGGTAACCCGGGGGGTGGAGTGCGTCAAGGGCGGGATTTCCCTGGACATGCGGCTCCGGTTCAACAAGGTGGTGAGTTTCAACGAGATCGACCAGACCATCACCGTGGAGGCGGGGATGAGCGGCCCCAAGCTGGAAGAAACCCTGAACAACGCCCCGGTCAAATTCGGCGCCAAACGGGCCTATACTTCGGGCCACTTCCCCCAGAGCTTTGAACACTCCTCGGTGGGGGGCTGGGTGGTAACCCACGGGGCCGGGCAGAACTCCACCTACTACGGCTGTATCCAGGACATCGTGCTGGGCCAGGACTACGCCACCCCCGTGGGCGTTATCCACACCGACCGTTACCCCCGGAAGGCCACAGGTCCCGACCTGGACCAGATCATGATGGGCGGCGAAGGGGCCTTCGGGGTGCTGACCCACGTAACCCTCAAGGTCTTCCGCCACATGCCCAAGACCGTCAAGCGGTTTTCGTATATGTTCAAGGACTGGGAAACCGGCCAGGCCGCGGCCCGGGAGATCATGCAGAGCGAGGCGGGCTATCCGTCGGTGTTCCGCCTCTCGGACCCGGAAGAAACCTCGGTGATGATGTATATGTACAAGGTTACCGAAAGCCCCCTGCGGCATCTCTTCAACAGCCAGGGCTTTAAAATCGGGGAGATGTGCCTTTTCCTGGGTTTCACCAACGGCGAGGCGGGTTTTTCCCGGAACTGCGCCAAAAACGTCCGCCGGGTGGCCCGGAAACACGGCGGGCTGGGCCTGACCGGGGTGATCTGCCGGGCCTGGGAAAAGGGCCGTTTCAGCGACCCCTACCTCCGGGACACCATGCAGGACTTCGGCCTGGTGATGGACACCATGGAATGCGCCGTCAACTGGAGCAACATGAGCGCCGTCCACCGGGAGGTCCGCGCCTACTGCAAGAGCCGCCCCAAGACGATCTGTATGACCCACATGAGCCATGTCTACCCCCAGGGGGCGAATCTCTACTGGATCTTCATCGCCCGGATGCACGATCCCGAGGAGTACCGGAAATTCCACTCGGGTATCCTGGACACCATCCAGCGATCCGGGGCGGCCCTGAGCCACCACCACGGTATCGGCAAGATGTTCGGCCCCTGGCTGGAGGGCAGCATCGG
>JAITBE010000073.1 GCA_031283755.1 Spirochaetaceae bacterium | reverse complement strand
CGCCGGCCTCTTCCCCCCATCTCAGGCTGACACCATTTTGCCGGTTACCCGCTAAAGCCCGCGGGGGCGAGGCAATTCCCCGCCCCCGCGGGACTTTAACGGTAAGCGCAAAATGACGTCAGGCCCCCGGTTCCCTGAGACCCTCCGCAACGCCATCGCCTCAGGCTTCCGCAGGGCAACGCCTCCCCGTTCCCTGGCATCTTCCCCCATCTCAGGCTGACGCCATTTTGCCATTTCCCCGCTAAAGCCCGCGGGGACGGGGCAATGGCCCGGCGGGGGCGCACGACGTGATACAAAGAACGCCACGCCAAAGCGTGCGTAGATTCCAGCCACGATCGTCTAGCCCCCGCCGGGGAATTGCCGCTCCCCCACGGGTATCAGCCAAGGCAAGGTCAAAATACGAGCTCTTCCGTTCCTATTGGGCGGATTTGCAGGACCGTAACCGCCCCGGAGCCGAAGATATCCTCCATCCGCTTCCGGTACTGATCCAGCGTATCCAGGGGTATATACGCCTGGATGGTTCCGGCAAAGCCGCCGCCGTGGACCCGGCAGGCCCCGGCGCCCTGGAGGAACCTGCGGGTTACGGCCAGGGCCAAGCTCACCCCTTGTTCCCGGGGATTTTGAGGGGAATAGACATTCTGCAGGAGTTCCCAGGAAGAATCCCCGGATTCGTTTACCAGGGCCAGGTAACGGGCAAGCTCCCCCTGTTTTTCCCGGTGTTCCGATGCGGCCGCCACCGCTTTCAGGGCTGTCCCCATGGCTTCGACCCGCTGATTTTCATTAAAATAATGGAGGGCCCTCAGGACGGCCCGATCTCCGGCAATTTTCCGCAGTTCCGCCCCATGGGACAGTACCATATCCGCGGTAACTTCCCGGAGTATTGGTTTGCCGAAAAAGGCCGCCACGGCCTTCATTTCCGCGGGGATGGCCGCGTAATCAGGGGTCAGATCCGCGTGACTCCCATGGGTGTTCACCACGCAGAGGGTGTACCCGCAGGAAGTTAAATCAAAGGTAATAGCTTGTACCCGGGGATCATTGACATCGGCGAAATCTATAGCCACCGCCCCGCCGGTAGCGCAGGCAACCTGATCCATCAATCCCGAAGGTTTACCAAAATAGATGTTTTCCGCCTTTTGGCCTATTTGCGCGAGTTCCAGCGCGGAACGTTTTTCCGTCCCGTAGAGGGTATCAAAGATCCGGCCCAGGAGGACCTCCATCGTCGCGGAGGAGGAAAGCCCCGAACCGGGCACTACCGCGGAATCGGCATTGGCGGTAAAGCCCCTGAGGCGCACCCCCCGGCGGACAAGTTCAGCCGCCACCCCCCGGACCAGGGCTTCGGTGGTATCCTTTTCATGGGGATTAACGGAAAGGTCCGAGATATCCACCGCCACATCGGGGTATCCGGTGGAGCGGAACAGGACCTGGTTATCCTCCCGGGGAGCGGCCAGGGCAGCCGCGTCCAACTGTATGGAAGCGGCCAGAACCTTGCCCTGGTTGTGGTCGGTATGGTTACCCCCCAGTTCAGTCCGGCCCGGGGCGGTAAAAACGCGCAAATTCCCCCGGGTTTCAGGAAAATCTTCAGGAGAAAACCCCCGCAGCATCCCCTCTGCCAGGGCGGTATAACGCTTCCGTGCCCTTTCAACTCCCTCAACGCCGTATAAGTTTTCAAAAATCGCCGCCGCCGCCGGGGTAGTAATCCACGTTATAATTTCATTTCCAGTCATAGCATAACACCTCCCCTTTAGGATATGATATTAAATGATATTTTGTCCATTGTTTTTAATTGCATGGGTCAGCTGAACCAGTTAAGGAACGGAAAATGTGGAATTATTTTGAACCGGAGGAAGCCCGCTGGTATCATTGGAATTTAAACGGCGCCGCATTTTATCTCCGCCGGGACGGAAATGAATGGCGGGCCGTGGTGAATTCCATAGTGCTGCCGGAGGCAACGCCCCTGGCAGGCGGCCCGGGGACGGATCCTCCCCCCAAGGAACTCCCCGGTTATTTCATCGCGGCTTCCAACAGGAAAGTCATCCTTCGCCCCTATTTTTACGAAAAACCCTATTATATCAACTTCCGGGAAAAAATATGCCTGATGCCGGAGGCGGAAACCCGGCTGAATCTGGCCCTGCCCCCGGTATTGCGTCTGGAGGCCGGGGAACTGGAATTGATCCGGTTTACGCCCTTCCTCCTCTCCGAAGCCTGGACCGGGGATAATCCCATGTCCGGCAGCTTGTGTGTTTCCCTTCCCATGGGTTCCCCTTCTTCGGAGTTTAAGGAGGTTTCTTCCTTCATCCACGGGGAGCTTATCCTCCGTAACCCCACCAAAACGGTCCTTGCGATAGACCACTTGGTTTTATACACCAATTCCCTCAACATCTATGAAAAAGAAGGGCGCCTCCTCTGCGAGACCGCCATGGTGGATACCAACGGCGGAGAACCCAGGGTTAACTTCCTGCAGGGAGTACCGGGGGGGTATGGTACAATTACCTCCGCAAAAAAGACAGGATGGGGGATTTCCTTATCCGCCGGGATATGGATTTGATTTGGGAGAGCCTATGAACACCGCCTTTTTTAGTGAACTTTGGTCGGAATTGCGTAAAAACTCGGATCCTCTGGAGTTTCTGAGCAGGCTCATCAGCATGATCTTGATGGTAGTGCTGATCCTCCTGATCTTTAAGCTCATTCAGGCTGCCGTGAGCAAGGGGTTAAAAGGCCGGATCACTGAGCAGCGGGCTTTTATGGTACGGAAGGGGATCAACTACACGGGCATGGTCCTGGCAATTCTTTTTGTATTCAAGAACCTGGGGGTGGATATGTCCGCTATCCTCGGGGCCGCGGGGGTCGCGGGGATAGTTTTTGGTTTTGCTGCCCAGACCTCCATGTCCAGCCTGATTTCGGGGTTTTTTCTGCTGTCGGAAAAGCCCTTTCAACTTGGGGACGCTATTAAAGTGGATGACATCACCGGTATTGTCCTGTCGGTGGACCTCCTTTCGGTAAAGATCCGTACCTACGACAACCTGTTTGTCCGTATCCCCAACGAGACCATTATCAAGAGCAACCTGACCACCATTACCCGTTTCCCTATCCGGCGGCTGGACATTAGCTTCGCCGTGGCCTATAAGGAGGATCTGGAACGGGTGCAGAATCTGCTCTTTAGCTTGGCCCAAAAAAACATCTATTCCCTGGATAATCCCGCGCCGTTTTTCGGGATCGATAAATTTGACAGTTCCGGAATAGCGATTATATTTTGTTTATGGTTTGAAAAAAGCAACTTTTGGAATTTAAAAAATTCTATAATTATAGATATAAAAAAGTCTTTTGAAGAAGAACATATTGAAATACCCTATCAAAAGATTGATATTACCATCAATCAGGATAGCGCCCAGAGCGGTGAGGAGCGGTTTAATGAATAATCCCTTGGGACATGATCCCAAAAAAAATAAAAAAAGCAGCCAGTTTCCCTTTGGCGGCCCCCATTCTCCTTTCCCGAAAAACTGGGGCGGTTGGAAATTTTCCATTATTTACGTGCTTGTCCTGGTGGTGGGGATGAGTCTTTTTAACTACGTTTTTATGAATCAGGTGAATCCCACCATAGATTTTTCCGATTTTAAGGCAAAAATAGCCTCCGGGGAGATCAAACGGGTGGAGCTGACCGACGCCTATTTTACCGGGTATACCACCCTCCGGCGGAATCCCCGGCTGGGCCTGTCCCTGCGGGGACCTTATTCGGCTTCATCTGAGGAGGCATACCGGACGGTTCCCATTAATGATCCGGACATAATCAAACTTATGGACGAAAAGGGGGTTTCCTATTTCGCGGTTTCCCGGGAGGGAAGCGCGATCCTCAATATTATTTTTAGCTGGGTCCTGCCCATCGGCATATTGTTTTTTATCTGGCGGTTTTTTATGAAGCGCCTGGGGAATATGGGGGGGAATGTCCTGTCGGTAGGTCAGAACAAGGCGGTGATCGTGGCCGAGGGGGATATTGTTACCCGGTTCGGCGATGTTGCCGGGGTGGATGAGGCCAAGGACGAGCTGGTGGAGGTGGTGGATTTTCTCAAAAACCCCAAAAAATACACCGATATTGGGGGCAAGATCCCCAA
>JAITBE010000319.1 GCA_031283755.1 Spirochaetaceae bacterium | reverse complement strand
ATAACGGGTTGCTTCATGCATCCTTTGTGTCCTTCGTGTCCTTCGTGGTTAGTTTTTCTTGGAAATTCCGGTGAATTCAAGGAAATTTTAACGATCAAAAAGTAAATGCTTTTGCCCTGTATCCCGGCCTTTCGGTAAAATAATGTATAAGGCTTTTTCAAAATATCCGATATTAAAAAAGCAGCCCTGGGGGAAAAGCCGGGTTTTCGGCGGGTTTTCTAAAGTTTTTTGCAGCTAACCGGGTTTTGAAAAAACCTCGATTTAAAAGGATTTTTTCTTAAATGAACCTCCCCGTTGCAGAACAGCGGGTATTAGACCCCACGGCAAATGAAGGAAAAAGGGGTGTTATTTATCATATGAGTAGACATTTTTTTAAAAGTGCGGCATATTATATATAGAGAATGAATAAGGGATCCGTCATGGGCGCGATTATAAAATCTTCTCATTTTGGTCTGCGGGCCGGGATGCCGGATATCCGTGAAATTAAGGTTGAACTTATCAGAAAATCAATACATTTTCTGATAGCCTTAAGCCCGGTTATGGCAGCGGCAAACCGGACCGTTACCGTGGGGCTCCTTATGATAGGTACCTTGGGTTATGCCGTGATGGAAACCCTCAGGCTCCGGGGCATTGCGGTGCCGGTGATTTCTTCCCTCACCAATATGGCCTCCCGGCCGAAAGATAAGGAGCGTTTCGTCCTGGGGCCGATAACCCTGGGCTTAGGCGCCCTGCTGGCGCTGCTTTTATACCCCGCCCCGGCGGCGTCCATCGCTATCTATGCCCTGGCTTTTGGAGACGGTTTTGCCAGCCTCGTGGGGAAATTATTCGGCCGGCTGCGTCCGGCGTTTCTCTGCGGCAAAAGTCTGGAGGGCTCCCTGGCTTGTTTTACGGCGATTTTTTTCGCTGCCTATGGGGTTTTCCCCGATTACCGGGCTGCTTTTTGGGCGGCCCTTACCGGCACCCTGGTGGAAGCCCTTCCCCTGGGGGATTATGACAATATCTTCCTGCCGGTTACCGTTGGTTTTGTCGTAATGACCATCCTGTAATATCAGAATTCCCTATCAGGCCAAGCCCCGGTTCCCGAAGAACCCGCTTTTATCCGCGGTCCCGCCCGGTGTTACCGCGCCGGCTAAATACCGCCTATAACCAGAGATACACCCGGTGCAGTTGGGTACAGATAAACCAGGTTCCCGCTCCAAGGCATACTAAACCCGGCAGCGGGGTCAGCCAAGTATCGGCATTGAGCAGGGTATTTCTTCCCAAAAACACCAAAAGAGACCCGATCCCGATAAAAATATACTCCCGGGTACCCCGGGAATAGGCGGAAACAAAAAAACTGATCACGGTTATCAAAATAATCGTTACCTCCGCCAGTCTCAGCAGATGCCGGTACCCGATTATCGTCATCAGGCTGCTGTCCCAGGAAAGCCCGTCGATGGGAACAGTGGAGGCAATCATCAGGGTAACGATGACAATGACAAAAACAACCGTTTCTTGCTTTTGTATATCCCAGCCCGAAGCGTATACGCTGGCGGCAAAAAGGGAAAAAACACCAAAATACCGGCCGAATAAAAGCGCACGGGAGATCATAGTAAGGTACACACTGGGGAATTCATACACCTTTTTTAAGGGCACCATGGTACGGAACCCCTCGAAGGAGAAGGAAAAGACAAAAAAAGCAAAAAAAAGTATCTCCGGGGCCGGGGTTTTTTCAAAAAAATAATAGATGATGATTAAGCTGATAAGGGAATAGAGTACCGCCCCGGTCATGGCAATAAAAGGCGCATAGGGAGCCGGGTTGAGAACATGTACAACAAATGCCTGGAAGATCCCGCCGGATCGCTGTACCGCCATGGCGGTCAAGTCAGGGTAAACCGGCAGGATAACAAATGAAACTACGGTTATGACGGTTAATGAAATTACCGAAATGAAAATCCCCGCCTTAAAAAAATAATTACGTCTCGACAAAGTCATATTATAAAGATAGCTGATTTGACCAATTCTCTCAAGCCGGTTTTTTTTTCGCCGATATTTTATAATAGAATTATACGAAAACCCCGGTTTTCGTATAATTCCTCTAAAAATACCACAATTTCGTATCCGGCGGACCAAGGGTTTGCTGGCAAGAAATTGCAGGACCTGTTCGACCTCTTACCAGAGCTGCCGGACAAGTCCGGTGAGGAGAGCCTTATGTTTGAAAAAAAATTATCGTATTTGATCATAGCCGCCATGGTTTTCTGCGCTTCGTACCTTGGGGCAGGGGATATTGCTTCTTTTGTGGACCTGGGTTTTTCCCCGGACGGACGGACCTATATGTTTGCCCAGTACGGGGTACAGTCGGAAACCTTAAAGCCCTGGGCCGAATTGTTTGCGGTGGATGTGGCCCGGAATGATTTTGTCTCCGGGGGCAAAATTTCCTATACCCATACCGCTCCCGTAATATCGGGGCAGGACGGTTCCGGCGCGCTCTACCGGCTTATTGCCCAAAACACGGCGCTGGCGGAACAATACGGGATCAACTTTCTTTTTCAGGGGTATCCCCTCTACATATCCCTGGAAAACAGCTTCGATACCCCGGCAGAGGCCATAGAATTCCGGAACTTTGAACAAAACATTTCCTACCGCGCCACCCTGGTCCCCCATACCGAAGAAGCCGGAACCGCCTTTTATATCAACCTGGAACGTACCACCCAGGACGGGTCAAAAAAAACCTATGCGGTGGGGAACGCCCGGATAAAACGGGCTCTTATAAGCTCCTATGGTATAAAAAAGGTCATAACAGCCCCCAAGGAGGGGTTTATGGTGTTTGTGATTGAAATGAAAAAACAGAATAAAGGCTCCTTTGATGTCCGTTATATGGTTGAAACCCTGCGGCTCTAAAAGCCGGTAAAAGCCCTCCATACCTGGGTAACGACCCGGTCGTCTTCCTGCAAATACCGCAGATAAAGCCGGGTCTCAGGCTGCAAACGCCGCCAAAGCCCTTCCTGCTGAACCTCCATGGCCATAGCGATCCACTGATCCCGGGTCAGATTTTCCCGCATCTGGGCAAAGAGATAGGTTCCCCGGGGACGTTGAAACCAATGGGACCCCTCGGGACAAGCTCCGAGGGGTCTTTGTTGGATAGGAGATTTAGGGCGTCCGCGGGACTCCGGGCCTTGATCCAAAGGCCGGTTTACAACGTTCCCATGGGCCGTTTCCTCAACCGGGGCAAGCCCTGGGGTATGGACCTCCGCCTCCCCATCAGCCCCGGACAGGGCCTGGGACGCCGCTTTCCCCTTAAAGATCAGGGGGCCCAGATAGGGCTCCCCGGGTTCAAAACAACGATATTGGGCAAGGTTAAGCTCGAAACAGAAAAGAACCTCCCCATCCAATGGATTATAGCCAAAGGGATCCGGTTCCGCCGCGGGCGTATAAAACAGAGGGGCCCGCAGATTCAAGGTAAGGATAGAAAAACCAGCCATGGATTACTATACAAAAAAACAATACTTTAGGGAACGAACCGCAGGGCCACTGCATTTACTTTTCAGAGGCTGAAATTTGCCAAAACATTGAAGAATTTTTAACCACGAAGGCGCACAAAGGCGCAGAAGGAAGGAATAACGTGTTGCTTCATGCATCCTT
>JAITBE010000317.1 GCA_031283755.1 Spirochaetaceae bacterium | reverse complement strand
AATCAGAAGCTCCGGCTTATCCCTTTTTATAGGACCATCTACTACATTCCCACCCTGCTGGGGGGATCGGTGGCCATCGCGGTGCTTTGGCGGCGGCTCTTTGCCGCGGACGGGGTGATCAACGCCATCCTCCGGGGGGTCTTTAACGCCGATCCCCCGGCCTGGATCTCCAACCCCAAATATGCCCTCTACACCCTGATACTCCTGGCGGTCTGGCAGTTCGGGTCCCCCATGATCATCTTCCTCGCGGGGCTCAAGCAGATTCCCCAGGAATACTACGAGGCGGCCAGCGTGGACGGGGCGGGAAAGGTCCGGCAATTTTTTTCCATCACCCTGCCGAGCCTGTCCCCCATCATCTTTTTCAATATGGTGATGCAGATGATCAGCGCCTTTCAGTCCTTTACCCAGGCCTTTATCGTGTCCGGCGGCCAGGGCGGCCCCCTGGATTCCACCATGTTCTACAGCCTTTACCTCTACCTCAAGGGCTTTGCCTTTTACGAAATGGGGTATGCCTCGGCCATGGCCTGGGTCCTCCTCATCATTATCGCCGCCCTGACCGCCCTGACCTTCCGGCTCTCCGGTTCTCTGGTGAATTACGGAGGCGGAGAATGAAACGGCAAACCGCCCGGCTGGTATATTCAGGGGTTTCAAATCTGATTATTATTGTTTTGGGGATCGGGATGCTCTACCCGGTTATCTGGCTTATCATGGCGTCTTTTAAAGAGGGGAATACCATTTTCAGCGATCCCGGCCTGATTCCCCAGCCGGTTACCCTGCAAAACTATGTCCGGGGCTGGCAGGGCATCGGGATCGTCGGGTTCGGCGATTTTTTTAAGAATTCTTTTTTTATCTGCGTCCTCTGCGTGGTTTTTAACGCGGTTTTTTGTTCCCTCACCGCCTACGCCTTTGGCCGGCTCAAGTTTATGGGGAGAAACTTCTGGTTTGCCCTGATGATGCTTACCCTGATGCTGCCCGGACACGTAACCACCATTCCCCGGTATATCATCTTCCGGAACTTCGGCTGGATCGACACCTACCTGCCCCTGGTGGTTCCCAAACTCTTTGCCACCGACGCTTTTTTCATCTTCCTTTTGGTGCAGTTCATCCGCAGTCTTCCCAAGGACCTGGACGAATCGGCCCTGATTGACGGCTGCGGCAAATTCGGCATCTATATCAGGATCATCATTCCCCTGACCGTACCGGCCCTGATAACCACCGTCCTTTTTACCTTCCTCTGGACCTGGGACGATTTTTTCAACCAGCTTTTGTATCTTAATTCACCGCCTATATATACGGTCCCCATGGGGCTGCGGCTTTTTATAGACTCTTCGGGGATGTCTTCCTGGGGTTCCATGTTCGCCATGGCGGTTCTTTCCATTGTCCCCTGTTTCATTCTTTTCTTTTTCCTGCAAAAATATTTTGTCCAGGGAATCGCCACCACAGGTATCAAGGGATAGTTTATCCCATTATTTTTACGGAGGTTTTGTGATGAAAAAAAACCTATTGGTTTTAGTTGTTTTAGTGATAAGCGCCGCCATGATCTTCGCGGCGGGCGCCGGGCAGCAAAGCGGCGGTTCCGGGGCTTCCTCCGGCGCCGGCGTTATTACCCTCCGGTGGGCGTTTTGGGGCAGTGAAACCCGGGTAAAGGCAAGCCAGGCGGCCATCGACGCTTTCCAGGCGGCTAATCCGGGGATACGGGTGAATATCGAGGTCTCCGGGGGAACCGGGGATCACTTCAACAAGGTTGATACCCAGCTTGCCGGCGGCGCCGGGCCCGACATCATTCAGATGGGAGGGAATTTTCCCGATTATGTGGCCAAAAATGTGATCCTCAACCTGAACCCCTACAAGGGAGGGCTCCTTAACGTATCCACCATTGACACCGGGGCCATTGAGGCCGGTTCGATACAGGGGAATCTCTACGGGGTTTCCACCGGAGCGACCATTCCCGCCCTGATCTACAACAAAACCCTCCTGGAAAAGGCGGGGGTCCCCCTGCCCAAGGTTACCCAGACCTGGGAAGAATTCCGCGCCTACCTCGCCTCGGTCAAACCGAGGCTTCCCAATGGGGTGTACCCCCTGATGGACTTTGGGTCCACCTCCTCGGGCTCCACCGGTTTCGGCTACTGGCTGCGCTGGAATGGTACTCCGATTTACGATGACGTAACGGGGACCACCAAGGTCACCGCCGCGGGCGCCAAGAAGTTCCTGGATCAGTTTAAGGACTACCGGGACAATGGGTTTGTTCCCCCGGCGGATATTTCAGCGGGCTATGCGGAAACCAACGTGGACTCCTCGTCCCTCATCGCCGGTAAAGCGGCTATTGGTTTTATTGTCTCCAACCAGTTCGCCAATTTTCAGGCCGCCACCCCGGATGAACTGGAACTCATCGAACTCCCCGGCGCCGCGGCAACCAAGGCCCTCTGGCCCCAATTGAGCCAGGTGTACACCATCAACGCCGCTTCCAAAAATATTGAGGCGGCGGTAAAATTCATCAATTTCCTGGTGAACAGCCCCGAAGCGGGAAAGATCATCGGTAATGACCGGGGAATTTCATCTTCCTCAACCTTCCGGCAGGGGGCGTCCTCGGTAGCTACGGCGGCGGACAAGAAGGTTTTTGCCTATCACGACGTGGCCGGACCCCATACTTCCCCGGAGACCCCCCATCTGCCCAATGATACGGAGCTGAACAGCACCCTGAACCTCATCTACCAGCAGGCGGCCTTTGGTCAGATCAACACCACCCAGGGGGGGCAGCAGATCTACGAGCTGCTGGTGCGGCTGGCCCGGAAGTAATCCCGAATCGGTATTTTGCGGCTTATCGGCTGAGTCCCGCTGGGGCGGGGCAATTGCCCGGCGGGGGCTAGACGATCGTGGCTTTTATCTACGCACGCTTTGGCGTGGCGTTTTTTGTGTCACGTCGTGCGCCCCCGCCGGGCAATTGCCCCGGCCCAGCGGGCTTTTGCGTACAAGGCAAAATGCCGTCCGGCTTACGCGGGGGAAGAGGCGGGCGGATGGGGGGGTGTTACCCGGCAGGAACCGGGGGGGCAAATTCCCCGCGGGGGCGGGACGTTGGTTGGGGTTGTCTAACCACGGATTTGCGTTGCG
>JAITBE010000311.1 GCA_031283755.1 Spirochaetaceae bacterium | reverse complement strand
CCCGTGGCCGAATTGGTGATGCTCCTCACCGAATCGATTTGCTCTACGGTTCCCCCCGCGGTAATCAGAAAATTCATGGGATAACCATACCATAGTATAGGGGGTCCCGCAATTCAGGGTAAACGAATTTGTAACAGCCGTACCTTTGAAAAACCCGCTGTTCCGGTTTTGTTTGCGCCGGATCGGGATCTCGAAACATGCTCTGGCATATACCCCGGAATTGTGTTATACTCCTGTATGTCCTAATTTCTTTTGCAGCAATGACTTAGCCTGCTTGTTTTTTAATTCTGTATGAGGAGTTGGACCTTTCAACCTCCCTTTTCTTACTTGTTTTGGACACGAGCGTGGCAATATATATCATTTTTCAGAATAAAATCGTAGAAAGCCTTATGGCTGGCGGTCTTAAAATATAAGGAGAAAATTATGAGCTTTCCCAGAACAACAGTCGGCGGCATATCCCTTCCAAGGATGTTGATCGGTTCAAACTGGCTCCTCGGTTACAGTCATACGGGCCACGCGGCGGATCTGTTTATCAAGGATATCCATTCTGCCGTTGAAGCCAATGTGGGGGTCATCGGAACCTTTCTGAATTACGGCATTGACGCCATAATGGCGCCCTTTTCATCAAGCCCGGAGGCAAAGGAGTTGTTATTCCGGGTCCGGGATAAATTAGGGAAAAAGCTGATCCTCATCGATACCCCGGTTATCAATGTGGATGATACCGAACAGGCCCGGCGGGAAGCCCGGGAGGTCATAAAAACCAGCGCCGAAATCGGCTCAACCTTCTGTTTAATCCATCATTACAGTTGTGAACAGTTGGTCAACAAAAACAAAAGGATCATCGACCGTATCCCCCACTATCTGGAGATGATCCGGGAATTCGGCATGAAGCCCGGCCTGAGCGCCCACATGCCGGAGATCGTCGAGTTCTGCGACCTCAATGAATACGATGTGGAAACCTACATCCAGATCTTCAACTGCCTTGGATTTATGATGCAGGTTGAAATAGAGTCGGTGATCCGGATCATCCACAGCGCAAAAAAACCGGTGATGACCATAAAACCCATGGCCGCGGGCAGGACCACCCCCTATGTGGGGCTTACCTTTAACTGGAATGTCCTGCGGGAAAAGGACCTTGTTACCGTGGGCTGTGTGAACCGTTATGAAGTGGAAGAGGATGTGGAAATCTCCCTGGCGGCCCTGGAGAAGCGGCTGCCGGAGCTGGAAGGCCGGGACAGCCCGGCGCAGCAGAGCATTATTCGTTAGCGGCATAAAAGGGAATCTCTGAAAACTCAACCAAGGTTTCGGAAGGTTCCGGATAAAGGGGAATATGGGACACAGTATATCACTATTTGACTTCCATTGCCATATAATGGAGTCCTACACTTTGTTTGGGGATGCCTTTTTTCAGGAACCAAGCCTTGAAAACGCCCATCAGTTGGTCTCTTACTTGGAGAAGGGCATGGCGGAAAAACTCGTCATACCGGCCATAACCCTGTATACTGTTCCGGATTTACCCTGCAATCCCCTGGCTTTGTATGCGAAGAGCCGGGCCCCCGGCGGGATATACGCCCTGGCCGGACTCAGACGGAGCCTTACCCGGGAGGGTAATGCCGGTATGGCGGCCCAGGCCCGGGATTTGATCGCCGCCGGATTTGACGGGTTTAAGCTGATCTGTAAGCCGAATGTACGCCGTTCTTTCCGGTTTGCCATCAATGATCCGATGTTCGATGAATTTTACGCCGAGGCTGAAAAGTTCTCCCGGCCCGTCCTGTTTCATGTGGGGGATCCCGCCTCTTTTTGGCAAAAGGATAAAGTCCCCTCCTGGGCGGTCCGTAACGGCTGGTATTACGGCGAGGATGCCGATATTCCCTCCTGCGAAGCCTTCTATGAAGAAACCCTGGATGTTCTCAGGCGTTATCCGGCATTACCGGTCACCTTTGCCCACTTCTTTTTCATGGCGGATAAATTGGACCAGGTGCCGTCCTTATTGGAGTCCTATCCCCGGGTGTGTCTTGATGTGACCCCGGGCGCTGAAATGTACGCCGCTTTTTCAGAACAGCGGGATAAAGCCCGGGAGCTGTTTGCGGCGTATGGGGACCGTTTTCTCTTTGGAACCGATAACGCCGGCTGCCAGGGTCCGGCGAGGAAAAACAACCTGCGAAAAAGCCGGGAAACCATAACCCTGATGCGGCGTTTTTTTGAAACCGGCGATACCTTTGATGGTTTTGGTTACCGCCTCCGGGGCCTGGCCCTGGATGAAAAAACCCTCTGCGCGTTGTATAACCAAAACTTTCTCCGCGTATTAGGTAAAAAACCCGCGCCGGTGGATCCCCGCAGGGCGGCGGCCCTCTGCGAAGAATACCGGAACCTGATTACCGGAGATGAACCCTTCGCGGAAAGCACGATCCGCCTTCTGGAAGAGCTGCGGGATATTTTTATGGTCCGGAAAGGCCATGATTTTGAAAAGCCTTAAATTAAAAACCATGCGATTTTGGGCTATTCCGGCACTTACCCTGGGGAGTGACTGATGAAGCGGATCGCGGAAAAGGCGGCCGTCAACCGGGGAACGGGAAGGGGTTTTGGAAGTAACCATGAACGCGGATGAAAATACCGCTGAAATCGTGGAATTTACCTTATCGGAATGATCTTTTTTTGTGAAGGCGCGTTTTATTCGAAAGTCTGGTTTAATACCTCGGTGCTTGCTCCGCTGACTTTCAAAGGATGGAGTAAAAACATTTATTCTTCGGCTGCCACCGGATGAGAACATGGAGAAAGAGAAATTGCGGGTCATTTTTTGGGGAATGCGGACTTAAATTCAAGAACGGGCGGCCGGAAACGATTTTTTTACATTTTTTTTAATTTTTTTTCAAAAAAACAAGATTTCCGGACCAAAGCGTGATATAATATATAGGTATAGATGTCTTCTTCAAAACCCGGCGGGTTTTGAAAAGGCGTAAATTGAACATATAAAAAGAACGCTCAAGCGGCCTTCGGGCTTCTGGAGCTTTTATGGGGCTCTAATAAAGAGGGACCCCGGGGCAGCGCCATCCGACCAAAGTTGTCGCTGCCACCGGGGCTGCGCTTACGCATTAGTAATTATAGCCGAGCCCGGCGATCATTACAATGCGTAGGTCCTCTTTATAAACCCCCGGCGTTTAACCACGCCGGGGGACATTCGGATTTTGATCCGGATGCATATTTATTAAGGAGGACTCTATGATGAAAAAGAGTCTGTTTTTTGGAACCGCGGCCCGGTCAATTGCCCCGGCAATTGCCTCGCTGCTGGTTTTATTCGCTTTTGTTGGGTGCTCAAACCCCTCGTCGGGGACGACTGAGTATGTGGCCCAGCTCGTAGGGGATGAATTCGAATATCCGGCCGGAACGGTTTTTGCGGAGACCTTTGAGGAGTTGCTGGGTGTACTCAACGACACCCTCGAGGTAACCAATGGGGTGACCTATGTCGCTTACAATGGAGGCGTAAGTACGTTTTCCCAGGACTTGATCATCCCCGCCGGAAAAATCGTTTATTTGAATGCCTATGACACCTCTGATACTATCGCGGATGGTTTTGATGATGATAACGGGCAACTTAGCGATAATATCATCGTAGAGCCGGGGGCCACGCTGGTATTGGTAACAAATTTAAAGACAGATGGTGCAGGAAATCAGCTGCTGGTCAAGGGCTTGGTGGAAGTGTATGGGGCCCTTATTATTGGAACAAACGCCCTGGACGTGGCGGATTACCACGAACAAGCCAACGGGACTTTCGAGGCGGTAAATACCGTCATTGGGAAAAATGTAGCGGTAAAGGCCGGTGGAATCCTGGCTCTTCGGGGTATCGACATAAAGTTAGCCAATGACTCCTCCCACGATAGATTTACCCCGGCTGAAGCCTGGGCCTATACGGGGCAGGGCAGCCTGGAAATAACTGATGTCAAGGACTCCAATTATTCGGTAGCCTATCTCCTTACCGGGGTTTCCCCATCGGCATCCCGTTACTATTCAGTCACGACCAATGGCGGCGGGGATCTGCCCCCTCTCATTCCCCAGGGGGCGTATATTACCGCCAATGGCACGATAACGGACACCACGGACCACAACCTCACCGTAAACGGCGAGCTTAGGGCAGACGCGACAACCGCAACCTTCAAGAATATCGTGAACTTAACCGTTAACGGCGTTCTGCAGGCAAACAACGCGAGCTTTGAATCGGTGGAGAACCTGATCATATCCAGTGTGAATACGGAAAACGTCTCCCGTGCCAGTATCGCGCCATATAAGCCGCGTGGCGGATGGCTTGGCGCGGACAAGGCGACCCTCAAAAAAGCCAAAAACATCAACATCGGCGATAATGGAGTTTTCGAGTCGGAGAGTACGGCGATTGACCTTCCCGCGGACACGGAAATCGTTCTGGGAAAAAGCGCGGCCTTCAACGCAAGCGGCGCCACCTTGAATACCTTTGCGGAAGTGGTACGGATCTTTATTGGCCCCGCTTCCCAGGTTGTACTTGGTTCTACCGATGTTTCCCTGGAATCACTGAAAAGCCTTACCGTCAAGGACGGAGGCTTCCTCGTTTCCCCCGGGACCTTCACCTTTAAATTGGACCAGCCCGCCGTACAGGGCAAAAACGCCCTGATCGCGGGGAAATACAAGGCCGACGCGGAGGTCGATTTGGTGTTCAACGGTGATACCACGCTCGTGAATTTCTCCGGTATTATTAGCGGCGGTATCAGCGAGTATGTCATCACCGAGAAGAGTACCCTCGCCATAGCGGATGGGGCGACTGTTACCGTACCCAGCGGTGTTACCCTTAATTTGAGCGCCTTAAAATTACCCACCACCGCGGCTCCCGACGCGCCGGTTAAGATAAGCGGCACGATTCAGGTTGCGGCTGGCGGTAAGGTTATCGGCCCGAACATTGCGGGACTGACCGATACGGATAAAGCGGCGCTGTTCACGACCTTCGATTTTGGGTCC
>JAITBE010000227.1 GCA_031283755.1 Spirochaetaceae bacterium | reverse complement strand
GGGGGCCTCCGTTACCGCCTATGCGTCCGCTTCCGGAAAGCTCCTCCCCTTCTCCCTAACCATACCGGAACTTACCCCCACGGAGGCGGAGATCATCCGGCAGGGTTCCCTGATAAACTTCAACCGTAAAAGAGCGCCGGACTCATCGAGTATAGGAGAGTCACAATGAAGGTAATCGGTATAAACGGCAGTCCCCGGAAGGGCTGGAACACCCACATTCTGACCGGGGAGGTCCTCAAGGGCGCCGCAGCCAGGGGAGCGGAGACGGAACTGATAAACCTCTACGAACTCAATTTTAGGGGGTGTATCAGTTGTTTCGAATGTAAACGGAGGGGCGGCTCCAGTTTGGGCAGATGTGTCGTTAAGGATGAACTCCGGCCGGTACTCGATAAAATCGATGCCTGCGATGCCTTTGTTCTGGGTTCTCCCATTTATATCGGCGAGGTAAGTGCTTCCATGCGGGCCCTTATTGAACGGCTTACCTTTCAGTATATTTCCTACGAAAAGGACCGGAAGCCCCTTTTTAACCGGCGGATCCCGGCGGGCCTAATCTACACCATGAATGTCCCTGAAGCCGGCTTGGAACAGACAGGATATACCGCCAAATTTCAGGGCTACGAGGCCCTTTTTACCCGTATCTTCGGCTCGGCCAAAACACTGCTCTCCACCGAGACCTGGCAGACCGAAGATTACGGCAAATACGGGATAACCATGGTGAACGAGGCGGACCGGAAAAAACGCCGGGAAGAGGTCTTTCCCCGGGATTGCAGGAATGCCTTTGATCTGGGCTCGGAATTGGCGGCAGGCGCCCGGGTATAGGACCCGGCAGCGGAAATTTAACATGGGGATGTTTGGGCTTTTGTAAGCCGCCTTTTTTTAGGCCGCAGCAGACAGCGGGGTATTAAACCAGATTCCCGAATAAGGCCAAGGCACGGCGAAAAGCGGAATTAGGTTTTTTTAGCTCCTTTGATCCCCGGGTTATTTTACAAAGGGAAATCCCCAGATCCCGGGCAATTTTCCGCTGGGGGATCTTTTCCCCCAAGGCCTTTACCAAAGCCCAACGGGCGGCGATATCCGCAGTTTCCGCCGGGGTTAAGAGGCAGCGCAGGAAAGATTCAATTAATTCCGGATCCTGGATCTGGGCAAGGAGCCGGACCAATTCGCCCAAATTTTCCGTTACCCGGGGATCGTTTATTTTCATAACAGACTCCATAACTACTAGATCTAAGGCTGCTATTTCAAAATCATGTTCCTGCCGGACCCTTGGATTTTGAACCTATCTGAACCAATTTTATAAAACATTTTACATGGATATGTCCATCAGGGGGAGGAGTTCCTCCGGGGTATCGATAATCCGGCCGGCGCCGGCGGCTTCCAGGGCGGCCCGGTCTCTGAAACCCCAGCTTACCCCCAGGGCATGACAATCCGCGGCGCGGGCGGTTGTCATATCAATTTCAGAATCCCCCATAAATATGGTCTCCCGGGGGGTCCGATCCAGTTCCGTAAGGATCTCCCAGGTGGAGGCCGGATCCGGTTTACGGGGGACTCCCGCTTTTTCTCCCCGGATGAGGTCAAAGGACCCCGGGGGAAAAAGCCCATTTATCACCATGGTCGTTACCGTGTCGGGCTTATTGGTTAAAACCGCGGTTTTTATGTGCCGCCGTTTTAATTCCGCCACCACGGCAAGGATCCCCGGATAAGGCCGGGAATAGGCAAGGGGCCTTTCCTCGTAAAACCGGACAGCATCGGCGGCCAGGGCTTCGACGGTTTTTTCGTCCCGGGCTGCGGCGGGCAGGGCAAGGAAGGCCAACTGTTTGATTCCCCATCCGATCATGGTAAGGTATTTCTCCTGGATTATCGGAGGATAGGCCCTGAGGGCCAGAGCCCGGTTCATAGCTTCGGCAATATCCTTGAGGGTATCTACCAGGGTTCCGTCCAGATCAAAGATGAGACATTTAAATTTCATAATTCTATTATATATACCGGAGGCGTGAAAAAAAAACGAATTTTTTTAAAAATAATGAATAAAAAAACTACAAAAAAATACAATATAGTTTTATACTTATTTTAGAGTCAAGTAGACACTTGAAACTCAGGTTTGTTCAAAATTCGGTTGATTTTGGACATGCCTTTGGAAAAACTGGTCAAAAGCCTGGTTTTCCGCTAAATTCAGTGGATCTGTTCCAAAACTAAAAATCCGGAACAGCTTCTTTTTATTTTTTTAGGAGATTTTATGAAAAAAACAATGGGTATCTTTTGGGGATGTTTCTTTATGCTGACGATCTTTGGGAGTTGCGGTAAGAAGGCTCCGGAGTATGATTTGTACATATTTAACTCTAAAGGGGAAAACGCCCAACAATTTGAGGCTATGTGCAGGGCCTATGAGGCCGAGACCGGGGTCAAGGTTAAGAATTTCTCTATCGGTTCGGGGCAGGACCATTCCGAACCTTTGAACGCGGAGATGAATTCCAGAAATAAGCCGGTTATCTATTCCATCCAGGGGGTTAAGGAACTGGTGGAATGGATCCAGGGCGGGTTTGTCGAGGACCTCGCTGGGGTGACGGATCCGGCCTTTGCCGCCTTGGCGTCCGCTATTCCCCCTTCGTTACGGCTCACCACCGATGGGAATACCAGTTTCGGTATCCCCTACAACGTGGAGGGTTACGGGTATATTGCCGATACCAAGCTCCTGGGGGACATCTTTGGACAAGGGGATGTGACAAATCTTGCCGTGGATATCAAGGAGGCAACCTATGACGAGTGGGCGGCCTTGGTTACGGTTCTGGACAGCTGGATCAAAAATTCCGCTCCGGCTCAGCTTAACCTCAACGGCCATACCTATAACTTGGCTCCTGCTAAAAGCGGTTTGGCGGTAAACCTGACCGGGGTATTTGCGGTGATGGGCGCGGAAAAATGGACCTACGGGGATCATTTTATCAATGTGGCCCTAAACGCGATCTTCACTTCCCCCAACGACGCCAATAACGCCACCGAAGAGAAACTCCGGGCGGGCAAAGGGGCCTTTGTGGATTATGCCCAGGCCCTGGACCTCAAGACCAGCCACCTGGCGGGGAAAACGGCCCGGCTCAGCGGGGGCAGGATTTTGTATCCTCCGCCAATTTCGGCTATGATCAGACGGTGCAGATCTTTGCCGACAGTAAGGCGGTGTTTTTTAAGCAGGGGAACTGGGCCTACGGAAATATCGCCGGGGTTAA